>JAGWUO010000039.1 GCA_028868395.1 Cytophagales bacterium
AAATTATAGTTCTAACGAGCTGAACTATTCCCAATTGTAGGGTATTTAATTAGAAAAATGATAAAAAACATATACATCCTTTCTGGCTCAAGAACCCCCATGGGGAGCTATGGAGGGCAATTGGCTGGCATTTCAGCTACAGATTTAGGGGCTATCGCCATTAAAGACGCTGTTTTAAAAGCACAAATTCCCGCTGAGGACATTGAGTCAATAGCGATGGGTAATGTCTTATCAGCTAATCTAGGGCAAGCGCCAGCCCGTCAAGCCTCCATGGCAGCAGGGTTACCTGAAAGCGTCTGTGCATCCACAATTAATAAGGTCTGTGCATCAGGAATGAAAGCTACCAGTGTGGTCTACAACGATATTATGGTAGACAACATCGAGGTGGGAATTGCGGGGGGAATGGAAAACATGTCGCTTGTTCCGCATTATCTGCCTAATGGCCGCTTTGGCATGGGTTATGGGAATGGTGTATTGATAGATGGATTAGCCAAAGATGGTTTGACCGATGTCTACAACAAAACCTCGATGGGTGTTTCAGGCGATAAAACTGCAGAAAAACACCAAATTACGCGCGAAGAGCAAGACGATTTTGCGGAGCAATCCTTTAAAAAAGCAGCTGCAGCGTGGGCAAATGGCTCATTTTCAAATGAAGTGGTCACCGTCAGCATTCCACAAAAAAAGGGTGGCGTACTTGAAATTAACGAAGACGAAACCTTTAAAAAGGCCAACTTTGATAAGATGCGGACCTTGAAACCCGCCTTTTCACCTGAGGGAACAGTCACGGCTGCGAATGCGAGTCCATTAAGTGATGGTGCATCAGCCTTGGTATTAGCTAGTGAAAACTACGTCCAGAAAAACAATTTAAAGCCCGCTGCTAAAATTATAGCGTATGCAGAAGCGGAACAAGATCCTACCTTTTTCACGACCACACCGGTTTTAGCAACTCAAAAATTGCTGGCAAAAACAAATTTGACCCTAGGCGACATTGACTTTTTTGAAGTGAATGAGGCATTTGCGGTGGTTCCTTTGGCCTTTATGAAAATGCTAAAAATACCCCATGAAAAAGTGAATGCTCTAGGTGGTGCTATCGCATTAGGTCATCCATTAGGGAATTCTGGTAGCCGAATCATGGTGACTTTGATGAATGTCTTAAAGATTAACAAAGCGAAATATGGTATTGCTACCATCTGCAATGGTGGTGGTGGGGCAAGTGCAATCTTAATTGAAAATCTAGCATGATAAATAAAGTTGTTTATTCTGCTTTTGAAGCATTAATCGATATAAAGGACGGAACTACCCTCATGTTAGGCGGCTTCGGTTTATGTGGTATTCCAGAAAACTCGATTCAAACTCTTATTCAGATGGGGGTCAAAGACTTAACCTGCATCTCAAACAATGCAGGTGTTGACGATTTTGGCATTGGTCTATTGCTTCAGGCGAGACAGGTAAAAAAAATGATTTCCTCCTACGTAGGCGAAAACAAAGAATTTGAACGTCAATTAATGTCGGGCGAACTGGAAGTGGAGCTCATTCCACAAGGCACTTTAGCTGAGCGTATTCGTGCTGCAGGTGCAGGTATTCCTGCTTTTTATACGCCAGCAGGAGTAGGTACCGAAGTGGCTATAGGAAAAGAAGTAGAGGAGTTTGATGGCAAGAAATACTTAAAAGAAATGTGGCTAAAGGCAGACTATTCCATCATCAAAGCGTGGAAAGGTGATACTGCAGGTAATTTGATATTCAAAGGAACGGCACAAAACTTTAGTCCCATGATGGCCGCCGCAGGCACTATTTGCATTGCAGAAGTAGAAGAATTAGTCGAGGCAGGCGCCTTAGACCCGAATCACATTCATGTTCCTGGCATTTACGTTCAGCGTATATTCGAAGGAAAGAACTACGAGAAACGAATTGAACAACGAACCATTACCCAGCCCAATACTGAAAAGCCCGCAAGTCAAGAACCAAGTAACCACAAGGGGTTGGATAAAAATCAAATTGCAAAACGAATTGCGCAAGAATTGAAAGATGGTTATTATGTGAATTTAGGTATAGGCATTCCCACTTTGGTAGCTAATTATATTCCTGAAAATATCAATGTCGTATTGCAATCAGAAAATGGTTTATTAGGTATAGGCCCTTTCCCTGCGGAAGAAAAGGTGGATGCGGATCTAATCAATGCCGGAAAACAAACGGTGACGATGCAAGAAGGTGCCGCTATTTTTTCATCGGCAGAAAGTTTTGCCATGATCAGAGGAGGGCATGTACATCTCACCATTTTAGGTGCGATGGAAGTATCTGAAAATGGAGATATTGCTAACTGGAAAATTCCAGGTAAAATGGTCAAAGGAATGGGGGGAGCAATGGATTTAGTAGCTTCGGCAAAGAATATCATTGTTGCGATGCAACACGTTTCTAAAGACGGTAAGTCTAAATTATTGAAAAGTTGTAGCCTACCCATTACGGGAATCAACTGTGTAAAAAAAATAGTGACGGAGTTAGCCGTTTTAGAAGTCTTGCCTGAAGGAGGTTTTAAACTAATGGAACTCGCCCCAGGAGTATCCGTAGAAGACGTTAAAGTGGCGACGGAAGGACGTTTGGTTGTTGAAGGCAACATTCCTACTATGAACCTGTGATGTCTTAGGAAAGGCAAATAATTTTAATCCCTTATAACTCCATCTCTAACAATGCATAGCTAAGAGCCTTTCCATGCGGATCGGCCACTAATGATGTAGTTACCCCTGTCTCTAGTGCATTTTCACAAACAAATAAAAGGGAGGAAATGATGGGCATTTCATAACGGGTTACGCTACCTCTAACAATCCCTTTTAAATGGATTTTAACTCGTTCAGCAGTTATTTTTTCAACTAGTAAAGGGTAATCCTCTTCATGGAATGGGATTAAGGATAAAGTAGATATATTGCCTTTATCACCCGCGCGACTGTGTGCTATTTCAAAAAGTTTCATGATTCTAAAAAAGTTACGACGTGTGCACATTCCGCTCTAGGTAAAAGTATAGAAATAATACCTAATTGAGATTGAGCATATTTTCTGACTCCGCCACCACCAGCTGGCCCATTGGTATATAGCGCTTCCACTTCTTCTCCTACCCTTTGCGCATCTTCTAAAGTGCTAGTTTTAGCAGCTACGCGCAAACGAACTTCATAAGGTTCATGTTCGGGTCTAAAGTTTTTACGATGAACAGAATCCCAGCCTATATAATCTATTCTTACTTCTTCTGTGAATGATTCAATTCTTTCGCTGATGATTTGCCCCGCTAATTGAGCCCGCGATAGCGCGTTATTCCCCGCATAAGAAATCTCTCCTTCGCCCACGAAACCAGCATGGTATCCTACACTAACTTTAAATGTATTCGGCTTATCTAGACCTTTTCCGCCAGTGACACTAATTTCATTTTCCCCATTTTGAGTCAGAGAAACGTGCGTAAAATCTGCGATTATATCAGGTGTTATATAGGCACTAGGGTTGATAACTTCATACAATAATTGTTCCTTAACAGTTGCTAATGTAAGTGCGCCCCCAGTTCCATTAACTTTTTTAAATATTGCGTCGCCATTATTGAATACCTCAGCATAGGGGAAACCTAATTCAGATAAATGGGCTATTTTTTTAAGATCAGTATCTCCAAAATAGCCACCGGTTAGCTGACCAGCACACTCTAAAAGATGACCTACGATGGTCCCTGCGCCTAATAAGTCTTTTTCATTCCATCCAAATTCGTAAATCATAGGCGCAAGGAATAGTGATGGATCAGCTACTCTTCCGGTGATAATGATTTGAGCCTTTGAATTTAAAGCGTCTAAAATTCCATCTACTCCTAAATAGGCATTTGCAGATAAGAGGGCGTAGGAGGCTAAATTTTCACCCGTTTCTAGAACGGTAAATTGATTTTTTTTAGGTTGTATTTTATCTAAAACATCATCCCCACTTACTGCCGCAATTTTGATATTTAGGTGTAAACTTTGAGCTAGTTCTTGTATTTTTTGGGCGGCTGCCAGTGGGTTAGCGGCTCCCATATTTGTAATAAGTGTAATATTGTTTGACACCAATATAGGAAGTAAGGGTTCTATCCTTCTTAGGAGTAGGGGGTCATATCCAAGTTTTGGGTCTGCTAATTTCCGTTGTTGAGCCAGCGCAATGGTTCTTTCTGCTAAACATTCTAAAACCAAATAATCTAATTTGGCTTCTTTTGCTAATAGAATGGCAGGTTCTATCCTATCTCCAGAAAATCCAGCGCCAGCACCAATTCTAATTTTTGTTTTCATGCTTAAATATGGATAGAACCAGTTAATAAAGCTACGATAGTCATTACAATGGTGCTACCCCAGGCCCAAAAAAATACATTTTTTTGATGTTCCCCTAATTCAACTTCTGTTAAAGAAATAAGTAAAAAAGTAGACGCTGTTAAGGGCGAAATAGGAAACCCTACAGTCATTTGGCCTAATAATCCAGCACGTCCAATTTCCAATGGATCAATGCCAAAGGATTGTGCCGTTTCGGAAAGAATTGGAACTACCCCAAAATAATAGGCGTCAGGGGTAAAAAGTAAACTTGCAGGGAGGCTTGTGATTGCAGTTAACAACGGAAGCAAGTTCCCTTTCCCAGGTGGAATCCAAGAAATGATTTGCTGGGCCATTGCATTTATCATGCCACTACCAGTTAGAATTCCAGAGAATATACCTGCCGCAAAAATCATACTTGAAACAAAAAATATGGTATTCCCGTGGCGCTTCAATAATGCTTGTTGGTCTGAAATTCGAGGGTAATTTAGTAAAATGACGAACATACTTCCTACTAAAAATAGAACAGGTGCTGGCATCCACGCTTTAACTAAGGCAATAATTAATACAATAGTTAACATGGCATTTAACCAGACCAGTTTTGGCCTTTTATGTGTATTTCCTTCATTAGAAATAGTATGTTGGATTTCTAATGGAACAACTCCTAGACGATTCCTTTCTTTTTTCCCCCAGATGTATGCTACTAACAACACCCAAATAACACCGGCAATTATGGCAGGAATATTAGGGTTAAATAGTAAACTCGCGTCTGTTTTTAGTGTGGAAATAGCGCGGGCGGAGGTACCTGACCAAGGGACAAGATGCATAGGCCCTACACTTAGTGCAACGATACCTGCAAGGTAAATACGTTTAATTTTAAGTTGATTATAAAGCGGCAAGAATGCGGAAATAACGATCATAAATGTGGCTGTTCCGTCTCCATCTAGATGTACTAACATGGTTAGTAGAGCCGTTCCCATGATCACTTTTAAAGGATCCCCTTGCACTTGTTTAATGATCCATTGAATGACCGGATCAAATAATCCAACATCTAACATTGTGGCAAAATACAATACGGCAAATGTTAACATGATTCCAGTAGGAGCGACCTGCTTTATTCCGTCTAACATGATTTTGCCTAGTTCTGAACCGGGGATGCCTGCAATTAAACCCATTGTAAGGGGAATAAATACAAGAGCGGTCATCACTGACATTTTTTTCCAAATGATGGCAATTAGAAAAATAAGGATTGTTAAAAAGCCGAAAATTGCCATCTTTAGAAGGTTAGATAATCGTTAAAAAATGGCAAAAGGTCATTTAAAACACGTCCATCTACACTCCAAATCTTATTGCCGTGATCTCCAATATATTCTTCGGCAAAATGGGGGATACCTAAATTTTCTAATCTCTGGCTAAATTGCCCTATTTGAACTGGGAACCGAGGAGCATCATTCCTACCCCAATCTACTTTTATTGCATTCATTTTACGCAGAGACTGAGCATATTCTCCCACTGAATAAACGGGCATATTTTTTTCCCACTTTGCTAAGATATCCTGATGAACGACCAATTCATTATTTTCATATGTAAAGGGTAAATCACAGAAAAAAGGAGGTTTATTAGGATTAGGAGACCAAGCTCGTGCCACCGCAACTAATACCCTAGGGTAATATGTTTTTTGAAGAGCCTCATAGGATTTAATTTGTTGTAAATCTCGGAAGCTAGGACTATTAGGGCCAAACTCTTTTACAAATGCCAGCAATCCGGGGCTTAAAGCATACAAACTGCTAAACACATCAGGAAATTCCATTGCCATTTTGATAGCTCCATATCCTCCCATCGAATGCCCTGCTATGCCACGGCTAGATCGTTGAGGTATGCTTCGGTAGTTTTTATCAATATATTGTACTAATTCTTTGCCAGTAAAATCAGCCCAATTACCAGTCAAGATTGAGTTAGTATAAAAACTTCCTTCATAGATTGTTTTATGATCTGGAATTACGAGGATAAATGGGCGAATTTTTCCGGATTGGATTCCTTTGTCTAAAATGGCCTTCATTCCAGGTTGTATGACATCATTATTTTGAAACCCGTGTAAATAATAGATGACAGGATAATGCTGATTTTTTTCCGTATCGTAATTAGGGGGCAAATAAACGGATACGTGTCTTTCCGGGTTTTCTCCGCCTGAATTAATCAAAGAGGTGGATTTTAATAATACTCGCTCAACTCTTCCATCAGATTGAGCGTATCCAGAACTGTTTAAAACAAAAGCGAATAAACAAAATTGAAGGATTTTTTTCATCGTTTTAAATAGGTATATAGTATATTGTATTTAATTGAAACAATATTAAATTTATCGAAGTAAATAACCTATTATTAGGTATAAAATTATCTGAATACTGGCATTTTGTTCCCTTTTCCCTTTTGGGAACAAATTTCAGCGTCCTATCCGAATAGTTCTTTTTGCTTATACTTAAATTTAAATTATGAGCTTAAAGAACAAGGTAGCTAAATTACGTTTTGAACTATCAGGGTATTACTTTTTCGGATTAGTCCTTCTCGTATTACTGGGGTTTTGGCCTTCGTATTTTGCCAAATTTTTCAACGGCACCGCTGATTTTTCTTTCTATTTTCACTTCCATGCTGGTGTGCTTATTCTTTGGATGAGCTTGCTTATCGTCCAGCCCATTTTAATCCGGAAAAAGCGATTAGACATCCATCGCTTGCTGGGTAAAGGAAGTTATTTTCTTATTCCCCACATCTTTATTTCCATTGTTTTATTAACACATTCTCGGTTGCCACATCAGGGGCAATTAACGGACGACCATTTAGTGGGGACGTTCAATTCGGTTAAGGATTTAGTGATTTTGGCTGTTGCCTTTTTCATCGCGTTAAAGTATGTAAAGGATTATCAGTTACACGCCAGAGGGATGACTGTGACGGGTTTGGCATTCATAGAACCCGCATTTATTCGCTTTACGTTACGAGTGATTAGTGATCCAATGATGGCTTATGTAGCAACAATACTAACCGTTTACGCAGTAATCATTTATTTAATTTATCTCGAACGAAAACAAGCCAGCGCTCGCTGGGTGTTTCCATTGGTCTTAGCCCTTTATGTGATTGCTCACGGAATGGTCATATCCGAGATCGTGTATCTTCCATTCTGGCGTGAATTTGTCACTTGGTTTGCAGGTTTACCTTTGACAATAAACTAATTTAAATGAATAAAAAGAGGTCCATTTCGACCTCTTTTTTATTTTCTTTTATTTCGCTGCTAGGAACTTATTCACATCAAGCCAGTGCATAAACGCATCAAACCATTTGTTACTTGTTCTGTTCGGATTGCCTAAGCCAAATCCGTGGCCGCCGTTTTGGTATAAGTGAAACTCCACCGGTCTGCCCGCTTTGAACCATGATTCAATCACTCCAAATTGGGAATTGAATAAGAAATCATCGGAGGCAATCGCATTAAACATAGGAGGTGCGTTTGCAGGGACTTTCACTGGGCCCATTCCGCCATAAATCGGCCCAATAAAGGCAAGCTTCATTGTTTTCGAATTAAGCGTCGCATGCATCGTTAAACCAGCCCCTGCAGAAAATCCAATCATACCTATGCGTTGTGTATCCACGCCCCATGCTGCAGCGTTTTTGATGATCATCGCATAGGCCGCTTCTGCGTCAGTTAATTGATTCGACAAATCCATTTGTGCCATTGGATTCGTATTTTTTGCGGTGCTGTCTGTCTTTTGCGGTGCAGGAC
>JAGWUO010000340.1 GCA_028868395.1 Cytophagales bacterium
GTAATTCAGTTTCCGGAGACCTATTTCGAAGGGGGCTTGATTCGAATTCCTGAATTAAAAAAGGTCGTAGACCTAATGGAGCGGGCTAAAACAGGCCTTGCCTTTACGGGTGAAACGAAGCGGATCGCCGGCGTACGATTGAAAAAATTGCAACATTTGGATCGCTTTCATCAGTTTATGGAGTTGATGAGCATCTTCCAGTTTTTGGCAGAATCTGATGAATATGTAGCCCTTCACGTTCGCCCCATTTCTAGCCAAACCATCCTCAAACAACAAGAGCGGATGCACCGCATCCACCAATTTGTAGAGGCGAATTTCCAAAAGCCCATCGACACCCAGCAAATGGCTGATGAGGTCAACCTGTCGTTAGCTGCCTTCTGTCGGTATATGAAGAAAACAACGAAATTGACTTACACCGACTTTGTCAATCAATACCGGGTTCAATACGCAAAAAAGCTCTTGATTCAAGATAAAAATGTGACAGAAACCTGCTTCGAGTCTGGCTTCGAAAGTCTTTCCTATTTCAACCGGATCTTCAAGAAATGGACTGGGGAGTCTCCGTCTAGTTTTAGGAAACATCGGTTAAAATAAGAGGCCGAAGAACATTGTCCTTCGGCCTCTTTAGAAATTTTCAGCAAGGATTATTTTCTTCCTTGAGAATATTGATCAATAGCGGAGATTTTTCCGTTCAAATCAAATTGGAAAATTTCAACTAATGATTTATTCCAAACTGAACCGTCTTTAGCAACACGCTTCTCAGTAGAAGTTACGAATACTCCAGAAACAGGATCAGTATAGGCGATCTTGATAGGAAGAATTCCATTTATTTTCCAATCTAGAGAAGTGTAACCATCTACCATTGCACGTAGGTCATTTTTAGCTAGTACTACTTTGTTCCCATCAAAGTCTGTGATCGTAACCTTGTCTGCAAAAAAGTCCAACGTTGCAGTAATGTCCATAGCATTGTATGCCTTATTTAACTTTTCAATTGCTTCAACTTCACCACGATTGGAGAATTGGAAAGGTCTGCCATTCGTTTCACCTTTTGAGTAAAATTTTCCACCCTCTGTTTTTCCAAATTCGTTGGATGCAGGAATTCTAGAAAATTGATTAAAATCAGAGATTTTACCTGATTTGTCTACTTTAAACAATTCAAATAAATTCATTTTTTGTTTCGAACCATCGATTGCCTCACGTTCTTCCGTCGATTGTAACATGACAATTTCATCGGTTGAACCCGCTACTTTGATAGGTAAAATAGCGTAAGGAACATTATTTATTTTCTTTGCATAAGCATGCCATTTCTTATTGAAATCGCCAGTTTTCTTTTGCATTTCTGGCGAATAATGCGACAGGTCTTTCTCAGAGTCATTCGAGTTATAGTCTTTTACCATATCTAAAATAACTTGACTACTTTTCTCCGAACCTAATTGGAATCCCTTGCCAGCATCTGGGCCAGAGAAGATTTTACCTGCTGTCGTTTGTGCAGACACACTAAATACGGATGCGACTAACGCACCTAATAGAAC
>JAGWUO010000341.1 GCA_028868395.1 Cytophagales bacterium
TAATTTTAATTCCGTGTCTGTTAAACGCGTCGCGCCATTTTCGTCTAATGACCAATGTGGCTGATTTACTTCTTTCACCGCCAGCGCTAAGTCGGAGGTTGAGGGAATTTCAGATGCCCACATTTTGGCAATATGCTCCGAGGCCGGATTCAAAGCTCCGTCCGTTTTTACATTCCATTCATCAAAATGATGTAACACCTCGCGTAATTCGGCAGAAATTTCGATAGTCTCGCCACGCGTTTCGCTCCAGGATTTAAACTCCGAAGAGGACATGGAAGACAATAGTTCATTCAACCGATTAATCTCCACTAACACCTTGGATTCTGCGATGTTAGCTGCGGCTTCAGAAGAAGCGATAATCTTTAGATCTAATGAAGTGCCTAACACATTTTCAAAATGAGCGGTTAATAAACCGTTAACTGAAGACGCGCTGGGCGTTAAACTAAGTAGACTTAGAGCGATTGAATTGATCATAGGGTTATTATTTAGACCACAATATTGAAAAATAAACTGTTTTATGGAATGATTTTTGCGATAAAGCGTGGAGATTTGTAGATATAATCGGGGAAATAATGAAAATCGAGATTTGGAGTGATATCATGTGTCCGTTTTGCTACATCGGCAAGAGGCATTTGGAAAAAGCATTAGAAACCTTCCCTGGAAAGGACGACGTGGAGATCGAGTGGAAGAGTTTCCAATTAGACCCCACGATTCCGATGGATTTGGGCGAAGAGACGAGCGTATATGATTATTTAGCCGCGCGCAAAGGCATTTCCTTAGAGCAAGTAAAATTAATGCACGACCGGGTGTCAGACATGGCGGAAGCAGTAGGCTTGCACTATGATTTTGATCAGGCCAAAGTCGCTAATTCCCTTAAATCCCACCACCTCATCCAATACGCGAAAGACCAAGGCAAAGGCGATGCCATCGAAGAGCGCTTATTTCAAGCCTATTTTATGGAGGGCAAAAACCTAGCACAAGAGGAGGCGCTGGTGGAATGTGGGGAGTCTATTGGATTAGAACGTGAGGGAATTCTGAATGCCTTGCAAGACGAGAATTACGCGTACCGCGTGAAGCAAGATATACAAGAGGGTGAAAATCTGGGCGTCCGAGGCGTGCCCTTCTTCGTTTTTGATAGAAAATACGGCATTTCTGGGGCGGAACCCATCGAAGTGTTTACGAAAACCTTATTGCAAACTGCCGCGGAACAATAACCGCAGTGGAAAAATAGCCTAGACAAACAATAAAAAGGGCCTCATCCGAGGCCCTTTACTTTTACAAGCTCTTTAAATACGCAATACTTAACGGCACGAATTTTTCCTCTTGATTACTTTCGTCTTCGATGAAGCAATGCTCGATGCCATTCTTCTTCGCAAGTTTGATGATTGCCTTCCAGTTTCCTTGACCGGTTCCTACCGGCACATCATTCTCTGCCGGAGTTCCGCCGGTTAAATCACCCGCCACGCCTTTACGCAAATCTTTCACGTGCATTAACTTGAAACGCGT
>JAGWUO010000040.1 GCA_028868395.1 Cytophagales bacterium
TTTAAATTCAGGAACCTGTTATTGCACTTGTTTTTTTGGGCATTCCTGATTGCCCTTCCCATCCTGTTAGGACCCAATACGAATTCCACTAACTCAGAGGAAATTCGCCGATCCTATTTTTGGATTTTTTACATGACCAGCTTTACGGTCATCAATATCCCTTTCTTTTACCTGAATACGGAAATTTTACTTCCCAAGTTATTACGGGCTAAAGGTGTCATCATTTATCTATTAACACTGACAGGGGCGATTCTATTTATGCTTTGGGTACATGAGGAATTGTTTCACTGGGCTTATTCTCATTTTATTCACCCAGATAGTCAAGGAGGCGGAGGAGGAGGTCCTCGGAGAGGTGCGTTGATGCGCATGATTTTCCAATTATTATTTTACGCGGCTATTGGAACCTCTTATCGCCTAATTTCAGATCGAATGAAGGAGGATGAGCAAGTGAAAGAACAAGAGAATGAGCGATTGAAATCCGAGCTCTCCTTTTTACGTTCTCAGATCAGCCCGCATTTCATGTTTAACGTATTAAATAGCGTAGTCTCCCTGTCACGCAGAAAACCCGAAATGGTAGAGCCAGTGGTAGTGAAATTATCGGAATTAATGCGCTACATGATTTATGAAACCAATGATTCGATTGTTCCCATTAGCAAGGAATTAGTGTATTTAGAGAGCTATATTGATTTGCAAAAGATCCGTTTTGGCGGCGATATTCAAATCAATTTTGTTCATGAATTAGGGCCAAAATCAAGCAACATCGAACCTATGTTATTAATTCCGTTCGTGGAAAATGCGTTTAAGCATGGGGTGGGATTCATTGAAAATCCGACCATTGAAATTGAATTAAAAGACAGTTCATCTGAACTTTATTTTAGAGTGGCCAATAAAAAAGGTACAGCTATGAATGAGACGAAGGACGAAAGTTCAGGCATCGGTTTAGCGAATGTCAAACGCCGTTTAGAATTATTGTACCCTACTAACCACCAATTGGAAGTCAAGGATTCAGGCTCCGATTTTATCATCACACTAACCATTCAACACATCTAAGCTATGTCAGAGGAAAATTTAGTGGAAATACCAGGCACCATCCTGAAATGTATGGCGGTGGATGATGAGAGTCTAGCGTTAGATTTAGTAGAAGATAATATCTCCAAAGTTCCCTTTTTGCAACTCGTGAAGCGCTGCCGAAATGCGATGGAGGCCGTGGAATACTTAGAGAATAATCCTGTCGATTTATTATTCCTTGACATTCAAATGCCGGGAATGACTGGCTTGCAATTCCTAGAAAGTTTAACCACAAAGCCCATGGTCATTTTCGTGACCGCTTACCAACAATATGCCTTAGATGGTTTTAATTTAGATGTCATCGACTACGTCTTAAAACCCATCAATTTTGAGCGTTTTTTGAAGGCTAGCCACAAGGCACTTGACTATTACAAGAGTAAACAACTCCTTCACAAACCTGCTGAAGCGCCTAAATTAGAGTTCATTTTCATTCATGCGGATTATTCCTTAATGAAGATCATGCTTGAAGATATTCTCTATATCGAGGGTCTGAAAGATTACATTAAAATCCACCTAAGAACCCAAAAGTTCCCGGTAGTTTGCCGGATGACCATGAAATCCATAGAAGAAAAATTACCGTCTACGGATTTCATTCGAGTGCATAAATCGTTCATCGTTTCACTCAGCAAAATGGAGTCAATTCGCAGCCAAAAAATCAAAATAGGCGAGAACCACATTCCAATCAGCGAAAGTTATTCTGAGCATTTTTACCAAATCATCGGCTATCAAAAGCAATAAATTGTAACTTTGAGAATTGACCGAACATTCACGCATGTCCATTCTTAAAAAATTAGCTGGCGAAACCCTATCCTATGGATTCAGTACGATCCTAGGGCGCTCCCTGAATTTTTTATTGGTTTTCATCCACACCGCCGCCTTTATGCCGGCTGCCTTGGGCGTTAATGTGAAGCTCTACGGCTATGTCGCCATTGCCAATATCATCTACACCTACGGAATGGAAACGGCTTATTTTCGCTATGCGAAAGAGGCCCCAGAACGCTATTATAATATTATTTTAACCGCGATTATCTTAACGTCGGGCTTGTTCACGCTAGGTTTATTTGTCTTTGCAGACCCTTTAATGGCGCAACTCGGCTATGCCGGGAAAGGTCAATTTATGCGCTGGCTTGCCTTGATTTTAGCCATCGATGCGGTAACAGCGATTCCTTTTGCACGCCTGAGATTAGAACAAAAAATACAACTATTCGTCAAGGCAAAAATCGTTTCCATCCTCATAAACGTAGGATTGAACCTATTTTTTTTAGCGCTGTTGAAACCAATGCACGAAGGACATTGGGGACCTACCTTTTTACAGAACTTGTATTTCCCTAGTATTGGAGCAGGCTATATTTTTCTCGCTAATTTGCTCGCAAACGCCAGTCTCTTTTATTGGTTACGTTCTTCTTTTGCTGATTTCAAGTGGACTTGGGATGGAGCTGAATTGAGAAAACTATGGGTGTATTCCTACCCTATTATGTTCATGAGCTTAGCAGCCATGTTCAATTTAATGTTTGACCGCTTGCTACTTGAAGAGTTTTTACCAGCAGGATTTTATCCAGGTAGAAGTTCGGAAGACGCCTTAGGGATTTACGGTAATTGCTACAAGCTTTCTGTATTTATGAGTTTAGCGATCCAAGCTTTCAAGTACGCAGCAGAGCCATTCTTCCTAGGCTCTAAATCTGCAGAAAACTCACAGTCTAATTTAGCACTCGTGAGCCATTGGTTTGTGATTGTTTGCTTGATTTTATGGGTAGGTGTGAGTTCAAATTTATTCTGGATTCAAGGACTATTTTTGCGTCAATCCATTTATTGGGAGGGAATCGGAGTTGTACCTGTTCTCTTGTTAGCGAACTTGTTTTTAGGTGTGTATTACACGCAGTCTGTTTGGTTTAAAAAGACGAATAGAACCTACATGGGCACGGTCATTACGGTCACTGGCCTTGCCGTTACGCTGATCGGGAACGTTATTTTCATCCCCATCTACGGCTACATGGCTTGTGCCTATTCTTTCTTGAGCTCAGCGATCGTAATGACTTTATTGTGTTACGTAGGGGGCCAAAAATACGACCCAGCACCCTACCGCTGGATGGCCGCCATCGGGTACATCAGTTTAGGAGTGATGGCCATACAGTCAGGATCTATCCTTGCCAGTTTACAAATTCCGTTATTCATCAGTCAGAACATCGGATTTATTTGTATTTTGGCCTTCATATTAATCAAAGAATTCTCCTGGAAAAACGGAAAACCTAGCTTAGCCCTGAAATGAAAAGTGAATTAAAAATGCAATACCTGAACCTCAAGCTGAAGATCAGCGGGATGGTGGCGCGTTTACACGAATTTCAAGGCACTTTGGTCCAAAAACAGGCTGAACTCGAAGATCTCCAGCAAAAGCTAGCTCTGAAATCAGAGGAACTGGTTAAAACCCAAAGACGGCTAAAAGAATTGGAGAAAAACTTTAAAAAATCAGATAATTTCGCTAAAATTGTAGCTAGTACAGATAACACAGCAGTTCCCACCGCTGAGTTGAAACAAAAGTTAGAAGAATATATTACAA
Organism: Cytophagales bacterium; assembly: GCA_028868395.1. The sequence goes on from JAGWUO010000040.1 coordinate 3,623, forward strand.
AAATAGATCATTGCATTGACCAATTACGCAATCCATGAGTCCTAAAATCCCTTGTAATCTACTGGTAGGCATACAAAGTATCGCCTTAAAGGTTAGTCCAAGTGAGGAGGCTTACGTACGAAATGCAGCATCATTAGTGAACAAACTAGTTCGTTATTACGAACGAGAAACAAATAGTTCAGATCCCGCAGCCGTGATGGCGATGGTGGCACTTGATTTAGCCATGTGTGGTTTGAAATTTGAAGCAGAACACAATTCACTCCAAGACGACGTTTTGGAAGAAAACAATGAATTGTTATCTCTTGCAGCTGAGTTCACAGTATAATTTTCCTTTTCTTTCGATTTTTCCGGGGACTAATGTATAAACACACATTCGTTCTATATGTCCACGATATTAACTTTTATTATCCCTCTAATTGCTGCGGCTGGAGGGTTATTTGCCGGAAAAGTATTCTACTCGAAGGTAAATAAAAACATCGAAGGGGATGCCCAACGCAAAGCGGAAGACATCCTAAAGAATGCAGAAATCACTGCAGAAAACATCAAGAAAGACCGAATGCTAGAAGCGAAGGAAAACTTCCTCCGTCTTCGTGCTGAGTTCGAAGAAGAATCCCAAAACAAAAAAGGAATTCTGTTAGAAAACGAGCAAAAATTACGCGAAAAAGAGCGAATTCTAGCCCAGCAAGCAGAGCAACAACGGGCTGCTGAACAAGAGCTACATTCAGCGAAACAAAGTGTTCAAGCGAAGGAAGAAAATTACCGCAAGAAGCTAGAGGACGTAGAAAAGAAACGCGAAGAAGCAGAGGCAATGCTGGCGAACCAGATCAGCCAATTAGAGAAAATTGCAGGTCTTTCTGCGGATGAAGCACGTCAACAAATTATGGATGCCTTGAAGGCAGAGGCAGAATCGAAAGCGAGTTCTTTAGTGAAACAAGCGATCGAAGAAGCGAAATTAACCGCCACGAAAGAGGCGAAGAAAGTCGTCATCGAAACGATTCAACGCACGGCAGCGGAAAACGCGATCGAGAACTGCGTTTCTGTTTTCAACATTGAATCAGACGATATTAAAGGTAAAATCATCGGACGTGAAGGCCGTAACATCCGTGCACTAGAAGCGGCAACGGGAGTGGAATTCATCGTAGATGATACGCCGGAGGCGATTATCATTTCAGGTTTTGATCCGGTTCGTCGAGAGATTGCCCGTTTATCTTTGCACCGTTTGGTACAAGATGGTCGTATTCACCCCGCTCGTATTGAAGAGGTTGTAAATAAGACACGTAAGAACATCGACGATGAGATCATTGAAATCGGAGAGAAGACCGTGATTGACTTAGGAATTCACGGTTTACATCCAGAATTAATTAAGATGGTGGGACGTATGCGTTTCCGTTCTTCTTATGGCCAAAACCTATTGCAACACTCCCGCGAAGTCGCGAAGCTTTGTGCAACAATGGCAGCTGAATTAGGATTAAATGCGAAACTAGCGAAGCGTGCAGGTCTATTGCACGATATTGGTAAAGTTTGGCATGAAGAACCAGAACTTCCTCACGCATTGCTAGGGATGGAGCTGGCTCAGAAATACAAAGAGCACCCTGAAGTTTGTAATGCTATTGGAGCTCACCACGATGAATGTGAGATGACTTCTATGATCTCTCCTATCATTCAGGTGTGTGATGCGATTTCTGGCTCACGTCCAGGCGCACGCCGCGAGATGATGGAGTCGTATATGAAACGTCTTCGTGATTTGGAAACTCTTGCTACTTCATTCGATGGAGTTCAGAAGTGTTATGCGATCCAAGCGGGTCGTGAGCTTCGTATTATGGTCGATTCTGAAAATGTAAGTGACGAAAAAGCGTCTAACTTATCATTTGACATTTCTCAGAAAATCGAGAAAGAGATGCAATATCCAGGTCAAATCAAGGTAACGGTGATTCGCGAAATGCGCGCCGTGAACTTTGCAAAATAGGATCGAAATCGAGTATATTTATGGCGCCACCCTGCGGGTGGCGCCATTTTTTTTACATTACTCTATGCTAGAAATAAAATCCCCCCAAACCGACGCCGACTGGAAAGCCTATTACGCCTTGCGATTTAGCGTATTAAGAGAGCCCTGGAATCAACCGGTAGGTTCAGAAGTTTTAGCGGATGAGGACCAAGCCATTCACGCCATCGCAGTGGAAAACGAAGAAGTTCTGGGAGTTGCGCGCATGCATGAGTCGGCTGAAAAGCAGGGCCAAGTACGCTGTGTGGCCACGGCCACGAAAGCGCAAGGCAAGGGAATCGGGAAAGCCATTATGGCTTACCTAGAAGAGAAAGCAAAGCAAAAAGGCTGGACCGAAATCGTATTAGAAGCAAGGGAAAATGCGGTACCCTTTTATGAAGCAATTGGGTATACGATTGTCGCGGAATCCTATCTGTTGTTTGGTGAAATCCAACATTACCGGATGCAAAAAAACCTGTAAAAAAAGCGCTACCTCCTTCGAAATAGCGCTTCATATAGGCTTGCAAAGACTAGTGCGTGTGCTCTAAACCTTGGGCACTTGGAATCTGATTAAATTCAATGCCTGATTTACGCGCATCTTTAAATGCTTCCTTAGGCTTAATGTTCAAGATTTGGAATAATTCCGCATCTGATTTTGCATCCGGATTAGGTGTGGTTAATAAAACATCACCAGAGAAGATCGAATTTGCCCCTGCCATGAAGCAGAACGCTTGACCTTCATAGGTTAACTCTAAACGACCTGCGGACAAACGAACAGCGGACTTAGGCATCATGATTCGAGCTGTGGCAATCACTCGAACAAGATCCCAAACAGACGCCGTCTTTTGATTCTCGAAAGGCGTTCCCTCTACTGGAACTAGATTGTTTACTGGAACTGATTCAGGGTGCTCTGGTAAATTCGCTAATGTCAAAAGCATCCCGATGCGATCTCCCGCACTTTCGCCCATTCCGATGATTCCACCTGAACAAACAGATAACTTTGCTTTACGTACGTTTCCTAGCGTCTCTAAACGATCATCGTAGGTGCGCGTCGAGATAACATCGTCGTAGTATTCTTCACTTGTATCGATATTGTGGTTGTAGGCATATAAACCTGCATCCTTTAATTTCTGCGCTTGCTCTTCTGATAACATCCCTAAAGTACAGCAAACCTCCATCCCTAGTGAATTCACGCCTTTCACCATGTCTAAAACACGGTCAAAGTCCTTGTTATCACGCACCTCGCGCCAAGCCGCTCCCATGCAAAAGCGAGAACTACCATTATCTTTTGCTCGGTTAGCTGCTTGAATTACCTCCTCGTAGGGAAGCAACTTCTGCACCTTCACATTCGTGTGGTAGCGCGCTGCCTGTGAACAATAAGAACAATCCTCTGGACAACCACCTGTTTTGATGGAAAGCAAAGTAGAGATTTGTACCTCATTCGGGTCAAAATTCTCACGATGCACTGTCGCAGCCTGATAGACCAAATCCAAAAAGGGTTGGTTGTATATTTTTTCTACCTCTTCCCGAGTCCAATTATTACGTACCATATAAGCTTTATTTCTATTCAAATTCCATTAAATAAGGCATCATTGCTAAGAAGCCTTCTCTTTTTTTCCAACGGTTTACCTCTAAAATGGAAGAAGCCCAAGGCATATTTTTAGCTAGTAAACGCTCTGAAAGTGATGATTCAGACGTCGCTGAGTTCAATAACTCGTCTACAAATGATTTCGCCTTGGGATACACCGACACTTTATAGCTACCCGGTTTTAATTTCACTTTCGCAGCAGCAATCTCAATTGCCTTATCCAAACCACCTAATTCATCCACTAAGCCTATCTGTTTCGCTTGTGCACCCGTCCATACACGACCTCCAGCCAGTGATTGTAAACGCTGCAAGGTCATCTTACGACCCGCCGCAGCTTTGGTAGTAAATGATAAGTAGCCTTTATTTACGGAGTTCTGTACAACTGATTTTTGGAAATCCGTTAAGGCACCAGCCGATGTCATAAAATTAGAGTTTGCGTGTGTATTCACGTGATCCTGTGTGATACCCAAGGTATTTTTTAGGAAATTATCCACGTTAAACCAGGCCGCAAAGATTCCAATCGAACCCGTAATCGTGGTAGGTTGTGCCACAATCACATCCGTTCCCATCGCCATGTAATAGCCGCCAGAAGCTGCATAATTCGACATAGACGAGATAATCGGCTTCACCTTCTTAGTCAATTCAATCTCGCGCCACATGATATCAG
>JAGWUO010000041.1 GCA_028868395.1 Cytophagales bacterium
CAAAGAAGGTCTAGCACATTTCATGCAAATCGTGGAGGAGGCAGGAGTTCCGGTAACCATTTTTTGTACCGGTGTATATGCTGAAAATAATCCTGATTGGGTCAAATCGCTGCATTCGATGCACGAATTAGCCTCTCACGGCTATTTTCACGGACATTTTGACGCATCGAAGGACCTTCCTAACTCGAGGAAACTATTAGAAAAATTAAGTAATAAACCCGTCAAGGGCTTCCGAATGGCTCGCATGCAATATGTAGAGGAGGCGGAGATTTTGAAGGCGGGATATACCTACCATTCGTCTTTAAATCCCACCTGGATTCCGGGGCGCTATGATCACCGGGATAAACCGACGAAACCATTCTTTGAGAAGGGATTGTGGAATGTGCCTGCTTCGGTGAGTCCTTGGCTTCGTATCCCCCTTTTTTGGTTAGCTTTTAAGAACTTCCCGTTATGGATATACACTTATTTAGCGAAGCGAACCTTGCGAGAACAAGGCTTTTTGAATATCTACTTTCATCCTTGGGAATTCGCTGATTTGAGCAAATATCCAATCCCGGCTCACGTGAAAAGGGGACATAATGGTCCTTTACGGGATAAATTGCGCTCTTTTTTACAACAAATGAAAGGGCAGGGGGAATTTACGACCATGGCTAAAATGCTGGATAATCATGAATAAGAAATCCACCTTACTGATTATTTGGGCCTTAGCGGGTTTAGTGACGGGCTGGAAGCAGTTTTCTTTGAGTGACGTTCATTCGCACATCAATAATTTTCAGATTTTCAAAGCGAGTTTCGGCCATTTCATTCATCGAATGCCGCTTTATTTAGAGTATCCTAAAGAATATTTCGACCTCTATTTATATGGCCCCATTTTTGCCATCTTGATGGCTCCGTTTTCGATGCTCCCGGATGGTCCTAGTGTCATTTTGTGGAATGTGTTGAATTCGGTGGTGTTATTTATTACGCTTTGGCATTTGCCTTTGGTCGAAAACAAACGGGTTGCGATTACGTGGATTGTATTGAATTCGTCTATCACGGCCTTATTGAACACGCAGTTTCACGCGCTTTGTTTGGCCTTGATTATTTGGTCCTATATCTGCGTTGAGAAAAAAAACTACTTCTGGGCGACGCTATGGATCGTTTTAGGGATCTACATCAAATTGTATGGTGTGGTTGGTCTAGCATTTTTCTTTTTTGCCAAAGACCGTCTCCGTTTCGCCGCTTACTTCGTTTTCTGGCTAGTGCTGATCGGTTTTATGCCTTTGGCCTTAGGCGGCTTTGATTACGGAATTCAAACTTACCGCGAATGGATGGGCATCCTGGCGCACAAAAACGAGTTGAACGAAAACATCAAAAATATCCGGACGGACGTCTGTGTCATGGGAATGATTCGCCGCTGGACGGGCGATCCGACTGTGTCGAATATGTGGTTCCTTATACCTTCGATGATTTTGAATGTGTATTTGTTCTTCCAAACCAAAAAATGGTCAGACTCTGACTTCAGGCTTCGTATTTTAGCCTTCGTTCTACTTTATATAATGCTTGCGAGCACGGGTACTGAATCCCCTACGTTAGTGATGGCATTCCCGGCGGTCGGAATCTGGTTTGTGCTAGGGGAAAAAACAAAGGAACGCTGGGCGATGTTGATCTTTACCTTGTTGATTTCGAGCTTTTCGCCCACCGATTTATTCCCCGCCTATATAAGGAATGAATTTATCAATCCGTTAGCCCTAATGATCTTGCCTTTGTTAGGCGTTTGGATTTGGCTGGCTTGGGACCTCTTTAAAGAAAAACAACCTCAGTTATGATGTCTTGTTGAGCGGTTTTATTTAATAATTCAATCATTTTCTGCTTGGCCATCAGTAGCTCCTTCTTCAAAGGAGCAGAATCAATCCCTAAAAAGAGTTTTTTATCCTTGATAAAGACTTTCGTCGTTCTGGCTGCAATAGGTTTGCCCATAATCTCCTCCCAATGCGCGACGATATAGGTTTCATCGTACTTGTTTTGTAAAGAATAGACCCGTAATAGCGATTCAATCGCCTCTTTCAAGCTCATATTGTCCTTGCTTCTGGTGGATGCGCGGGGGCCTTTGGGGTTGAATGGAGAGTCTATCATAGGGGTATATGGATGCCCAAAATTAAGCCAATAATTAGGTTTAATCAGGAATTTCTCAACAAAATTTAATTTTTTTTCATTTTTTTTATAATTCATTAATCCCAAAATAGTACCCTAAAATTATCTGTTATTAGTAGAAAATATCGGATTAGTACAATAGTGCATAATCTGTGACCTGCCAGTAACCCTACAATGATTATTTAAAGGATGAAAATTATATTAGAATTCTATTACTTTTGCCTTTACTGAAAAGGAAAGCGAAAGTCTAAACGATGAAAACTACGATCGCCGCATTTTCAACAAGTTTTATTAAAAAATAATTCTTTAACCCCAAATTACCAAACTAATGAGTACACAACAACCAAAGCCAGCTGCTAAGCCAGCTGCAACCGAAAAAAAATCTGGCGGTATTTCTGCAGGTTTAATTCTAATTGTCCTTTTTGCAATTGCCCTTGCAATCTACAATTTTGTAATGGGTGACCCATCTCACTTTGAAGGTGGTACTACTGAAGGACACCCACTTCCAGGTGACTACTTTGGTGTAGTTTACAAAGGTGGTGTTATCGTGCCAGTTTTGATGACTTGTTTCTTAACTGCATTAACATTCTCAATCGAGCGTTTATTCACAATCGGTAAAGCAAAAGGAACTGGTGATGTGAATGCATTCGTACGTTCAGTACAAGCTGCTTTAGACAAAGACGATGTGGAAGGTGCTTTGAAAGCTTGTGATAAGCAAAAAGGTTCTGTAGGTAATGTAACATTAGCTGCAATCAAAAAATACAAAGCTTTAACTACTGAGAAATCTTTAGACAAAGAGCAAAAATTAGCAGCATTGAGCAAAGAAGTGGAAGAAGCTACTTCATTAGAATTGCCAATGTTAGAGAAAAACTTAACGATCATCGCAACTTTAGCATCGGTATCTACTTTGATCGGTCTATTAGGAACGGTAGTTGGTATGATCAAGGCCTTCGCGTCATTAGGTAACTCAGGTGGATCAACAGATTCATCAGCGTTAGCAAATGGTATCTCTGAAGCCTTAATCAACACTGCATTAGGTATCGGTACTTCAGCGATCTGTATCATTGCATACAACGTGTTTACAGCGAAAATTGATGAGTTAACTTACAGCATCGACGAAATCGGCTTAAGTGTTAACCAAAACTACGCAACGCATCACAATTAATATTTGAACTGATTTAGGGGCATTAGCCCTTTCATTCAATTTTATTCACCGTTCAAAAAAATAATTGTTATGCCAAAAGTTAAAGCTAAACGACATAGTGTCTCACTCGACATGACAGCGATGTGTGACGTGGCTTTCCTTCTTTTGACGTTCTTCATGTTAACCGCGAAGTTCCGTCCAGAAGAGGCAGTTACGATCACTCCTCCATCTTCTATCTCAGAGAAACCTTTGAATACGAAAGATGGTATGCTAATGGTTAGTGTTTCACCAGAAGGTGGCGTTTATTTGGCAACTGATGATCAAATGGCTCGTGAGTTTATGTTAGAGCGTATGGCTAATCGCTATGGTATCGCTGTAACAGCTGAGATGAAGAAGAACTTTATGGCTTCAGAAATCGTAGGCTATCCTCTAGGAGCAATGCGTCAGGTGTTAAATATGAAACCTTCAGAAGCTAAAAAGCTAAGCAAGGGGATTCCAATTGATTCAGCCAATAACGAACTTTCGTATTGGGTGGGTTATGCGAAATTGTCTAATCCAGAGTTGAAAGTTGCTATCAAAGGAGATAAAGACTCTAACTACAAAGTGTTTGCTGATATCATCGGTACTTTGCAGGCTCAGAACATCAATATCTTCCAATTAGTAACTGGACCGGAAAATAAACCGAAATAAGTTTTCATTTTTAATTACGAAAAGAAATGGCAGAAATAGATAGCTCCGGTGGCGGGAAGAAAGGCGGAAAGAAGCGTAGTAAGAAAATGTCGACCAAAATCGACATGACACCTATGGTGGACTTAGGCTTCCTTTTGATTACTTTCTTTATGTTAACAACGACGTTAGCAAAGCCCGTTACCATGCAATTAAACATGCCTGATAAAACGGATACAAAGGAAACATCACCTGTAAAATTATCGGAAACATTAACTGTTTGTCCAGATGAAAACAAGGTGTATTACTACCAAGGTATCCCTACTGAAGCAGGTACAGTAATGCAAGTTACTAACTATTCGGAGACAGGAATTCGCAAAGTTATCGCGGATCTGAAAGCGAAAGTGGGTAATAATTTTACTATCGTGATCAAGCCAACCAAAAAAGCGAAGTATCGCAATATGATTGACATGCTTGATGAATGTGCGATTACTAACAACAAGCGTTACGCTTTGTTAGAGATCGATCCGGATACGGAGGCATTGATTAAACGATCAGGAAAATAAGCTTATTAAATTAATTTTAAATTAAACGAATATTATGTCACAAGTAATAAGCCAAGATGCTACTTTGGACGATATTATCTTCAAAGACAAGAACCGTGAATTCGGTGCCTTCGTTCTGCGCAAGACATATCCTAAAGTAATGAAGCGGTCCGTATTACTAGGCTCTGCACTCTTTGTCGGTGCTCTTTTGTTAGCAGCTTTCTGGAAACAGTTAACTGCAGCAGCGGAAGATAAGACTGAGGTGACTGCTGAAGTAATGAAATTGGACAAGCCAGCTCCACCTAAAAAGGTTGAGTTGCCTCCACCGCCGCCACCGCCACCACCCAAGGAAATTCCTAAGGTGACAACGACGAAATTCTTACCTCCAGAAATCAAGCATGATGAGGAAGTAACGAAACCAGAACCTCCACCTGAAGAGGTAAGAGGTAATACAGCATCTGAAACTGTGAAGGGTGAAACGGAAACGTATGAGCCGCCAGTAGATCCAGATGCTAAAGGATCAGAACCTGTTGAACCTCCTAAGCCAGCTGAAGATGAAATCTTTACGGCTGTAGAGCAACAAGCTGAATTCCCTGGAGGTCCGGGTGCATGGGGACGTTTCTTACAGAAAACGTTGAAATACCCATCTGCTGCTCAACGTGCAAACGTAGGTGGTAGAGTATTCGTATCTTTCGTTGTTAATACGGACGGTTCTGTTCAAGACGTACAAGTTTTGAAAGGAGTTGGTTTCGGATGTGACGAGGAAGCTATTCGTGTAATCAAGGCTATGCCAAGATGGAATCCAGGTAAGCAATCTGGACGCGCGGTTAGATCTCGTTTTACTCAACCGATCACGTTCGTTTTATCTGAATAAGATATAAACGCTTAACCATAGACAGACCTGCTGAATGTATTTTTAGCAGGTCTGTTTTTTTAAAGAAAATGAAAAGACCTGTTGCTATTTGGATTAATATCGTATTTCGATTGATTGTTGCCTTTGCCTATTTTTTATTAGGTCTGTACGTGGCTTTTTATTCGGAGTTTGATTTAGGTACTAATTTTGGTGTGCCTACCATTGTTTTATTTGGATTACTATTTATGGCCTATGGCTTGTTCCGTATTTGGAGAGCCTATGCTTATTTCAATTCGACAGATGAGGATGAAGATGAATATCAGAAATATTAGTTTAGTCCTGTTAGGGCTATGTTTTTTTCAGTGCTCTACTGACAAAAAGGGAGGACCTACTGATTCAGCCACCATAGGCGAAATTACGTTGGGTGTGGATGAGTCTTTTGAGCCTTTGATGAAAGCAGAGAAGACTGCTTTTGAAGAGCAATATAAATACGCGAAAATCAAGTATAAATTTAGCCCGGAGAATGAGATCATCGCCGATATGTTGAATGATAAAATTCGTGGGGTTGTTGTAACACGTGATTTGACAACTAAAGAAAAAGAGATTTTTACTCGGGAAGCGATTACTTACCGTAGTTTTAATATAGCCGCTGATGGCATAGCTTTGTTAGCTAACAAAGCTAATTCAGATACCCTCATTACCTTAGCCGATTTGAAGGATTTAATTGTGGGTACTTCATCAAAGTATACGCTAGTGGTGGATAAGGCGAATTCAAGTAATTTGAAATATTTATTAGACAAATTAAAGATTTCTAGTTCGGAGAAATTACATGTGGTTGCCGCTGGCTCTAATCCGGAAGTGATTAATCAGGTCAAAAATGATTCGCGTGCGATAGGAATCGTGGGTTCAAACTGGATTAGTGATGGAGATAATCCAACTTCGCTAGGTTTTATTCGCTCAGTTAATGTAATGTCCGTAGCGGAAGGGAAGGGGATGCCTTACTCTCAGCCTTTTGGGTATAATTTGGCCTTGAAAAAGTACCCTCTTCGCCGGGAAATCAAGTATATTTTAAAAGAAGCGCACCAGGGTTTGGGAACAGGATTCTTGAATTATGTATCGGGGGATTTAGGACAATTGATTGTTTTAAAGGCTGGTTTAATTCCTTTGACCCGCCCTATCACGATTCGCACGTATCAAATCAGCCAATAGTTCATTTTTATTCGGTTTAGAGTAGGGAAAATAGAAGATTGTTTTTATTTTTGTTGTTCTTACGAATGATAAGTTAAGTGTATAAAATTGGACATTTCGGTGTTCGAGGCCTAGGAAAAATATTGAAAGCTATTAATTAAAAAAACAAAATGAAGAAAATGAAATCGTGGATATTGGCTGTCAGTTTATTGATCACCAATATGGCAATGGGACAGACTATCGCAGAGGGATTACACTTTATCGATCGCGATCAACCTACTAGAGCAAAACAAGTGTTTGAAAGTCTAGTGGCAGCGTCTCCAACAGGTGAAAACTATTATTATTTAGGCTATTATCACTTATCTCGTAGAGATTGGGCTGCTGCGGAAGATGCTTTCAAAAAAGGTTTGGCTGCAGATCCTAAGAACTATTTGAATCAGGTTGGCTTAGCTTCCATTAAGGTAGGCCAAAATAAGGTAAATGAAGCGAAAGTAGATTTTGATCGTATTTTATCTGAAACGAAATACAAAAACGGGGATGTTATTCACCGTATTGCTGAGGCGTATGAGATGTTCTACAAATTAGGACGCGATCCAGAATTCAACGCAAACAATAATGATCCTGCTGAGGCGATTCGTTTGATCGATTTAATGTTAGAGAAGACGAAGAAAGGTCCTAACGCAGAGCAAATGATTGTTCGTGGAGATGCATTCTTAATTAAGAACGATGGTGGTAATGCCGTTTCATCTTATGAGCAAGCATTAATGCAAGATCCTAAGAATGTAAAAGCGAAAGTAAAAATCGGAACGGTATTCTTACGTGGTAAAAACTACCGGGAGACTCAATCTCGTTACAAAGAAGCGATTGACTTAGATTCAAACTATGCACCTGCACATAAACGTTATGGTGAGTATTTGATCGTAGGTAGCCAATACAAAAATGCATCTCGTTATTTCAGAAAGTATTTAGAAAAAGCGGAAGCGACTCCAGAGGTAACTTTGGAAACAGCGAAATTATTATTCTTATCGCAAGATTATGAAGGTGCGATGAAGTACACAGATGAGGCGGATAAGAAAGGGGTGAAAGACAACGATATCTTCCGTATGCGTGGCTATTCAAATGTTGAGATGAAGAACTACCAACAAGGGATTGATAACTTAGAAGGAATGGTTCGTTCCGGTGTGAAGCCATATTACATGGATGATTTGTACTTTGGAAAAGGATACCAAGGATTAGGTAAAGATTCTTTAGCATTAGTTTATTTAGAGCGTGCTGCACC
>JAGWUO010000042.1 GCA_028868395.1 Cytophagales bacterium
GAAGCATAGGGCATCCAGCGATTCGACATACTCGCATTTTTCGATGGCAATAAATACCCAATTTGCGTATAAACGACTGAACCTGTTCCAAACATCGGGTAACTATTTCCATACACCGGACCCTGTCCGCTGATCGAGTTCGCCGCCGTTGCAGTGGTTCCATTGGCCGGATTCATCACACCATTATAGCGCAAATAATTCGTGCCATAATTCGTATTGAAATACCCAATGTACGCATTAAGCGCACTGTGTTTTTCCTTGTTCAGTGGAATGTCCACGAAGCTTTCGATCGCCCAATGCGCCATATTTTGGTAGGTCGTATCGGTCGCGGCAGCGGCTTTATTCCACATCGCATTCTTCTGGTAAATAAAGCCCCCAGCAATATTGACGATCTTTTTCGTGCCTAAATACGAACCCGTCATATAAGGAGTGGTGTGCGCCTCGTGTTCAAAAAATTGGTAAATCAAGTAAGCCTGGTGTTGTAAATTATGACCCTTTAGCGCAAAATTCGAAACAGGCGCAAGCGCCGGTGGCGTCTGGCCATTTGAAGTAATAGGAAAAGGATCACTCAGAATGTAACGGTAATCCCAGTGCCCTATTTGGCCCCTAGCATAGACACTTAATTTACGCGAAAACTGATCGATTTGATCCACTGTCGTTTGCGCAAAAACAGGCACATCCATCGTCGTAATCGTCCCAATACTCGGTTGAGAAAAACGGGACAAGCCAGAAATAATGCTCAAACCGCCCCCTACTTTCAATTGATTTTTATCTGAAATTCGGTACTCCCCTAACGCGTCGTGGAAGAAAGGCGCGATTTTGCGGTTCGAAGTGGAGTTGTATTGGGCGTTGAAATTATTTTGGCCAAACTGAAAATAGATGAACGTCCTGTCCGTAATCTGACCAAACAACTGCATCCGCGTTCTACGCAATCCAATGTCTGTCGACTGCGATTCCAAATTTCCTTCCACGGTTGTTCCAGGATTATTTTCCGTAGAGCGTAACCAAACCTGGTTCAATAAGGTGGCCTGAAAATAATGAGACCCACTTTCATTTAATTTAAATTTTAACGCTTCGTTATCTGCTTGCGCCATGGCAGGCAAAATAGGGCTGATCAATAAGATCAACAAAAAGATTTTTTTCATAAGATAGACTGGTATAAATTAGACGAATTGATCAAAAAAATAGTCTATTTTTCTACAGTCGAAGAGTATGGAAGCGTATAAAAGCAGGGGATTTTTCTAGAATATCCTGCGCATATAGCAGTAGAAAAAATAGAGGAACAAAGAAGAGTAGCCTTGGCTTCCAATTAAACGAGGAAGGCAAACTGAAAAAGGATAAGACATCATCCTCTGTCTCATCTTCTAATTCAATAGCTACCAGCGCATCTGAATGATGAGCCGTCGCGTGAAAAAAAGTCGTCGATGAAGTCTGGAAACCTGGATTGGTAGAGACGCGTTCGCCCAGCAGCACAATGCTGCAAATCACGATAAGTCTTAAAATCCACGCCTTTTTCATGCCGTAAAGGTAGTTTATTCTGCCTTTAAAAGTTCAAAATAGGTCACAACAAATTTATCCCCTTTGAGACTGCCTTGGACTTTGGCCTTCCGAATGGCGTTACAAAAACCCTTCTCGTCATGGGCGTCGCCATGGTCGTCGATCGCCGTTCCTTGCACGGCGTAGGCTTTTCCATCGTATTTTACCGCGAGAAAACATTCCTTTCCAGGCATCTCAAAGTTGCAAGATCCACAGGAGGTTTCTAAGACCATAACCGGTTTAGTCAGGTCAAGCTTTCCGGCCGGCTTCAATTGTGCCGAGGCTGCAAACGACATTAAAAATAGAAGTAATAAGAGCTTTTTCATGTTGTAAAGAAAAACCTTTTCTCGCACAATATCCATCATTCATCTCTACATTCGACCGTCAGGCAGAAAAAATGGCCTATTAATAGAATTGAATGTACCTTTGTGATACAATTTTATTGAAATCAATCCACCTAATGAGAAAAACACTTGCATCGGCACTTTTAGTGCTCCTTTCCCTTTCCGCTTTTGCCCAAGTACCTGGTGGCCCACCCGCAGGAGCTGGCGCAAGAGGACCTGGGGCTAATTTAAACCAAGGACACGTCTTTGGAAAAGTGGTAGACGAAATGGGAAAACCCGTTGAATTTGCCTCTGTTGTTTTATTGAAAACAACGGTAGATCCTACCACGAAACAAACAAAAGATATCTTAGTCAAAGCGCAAACAGCTGAGCTAAATGGCGACTTTAACTTCAAAGAAATCCCCGTAAACGCACGCTTAAAAATCAAAATCACCTTTGTAGGTTACAAAAACTACGAAGCTGCGGTAGCCTTCGAAATGCCTAAAATGGAACCAGGAGTTCAACCTGACATGATGAAGATGATGGCGGCGTTTGAAAAGGATTTGGGAAATATCAAATTAGCACAAGAATCAAAAGAATTAGAGAATGTCGTGGTGACGGGGACGAAGTCTTTGGTCGAAATGGACATCGATAAAAAGTCCTTTAACGTGGCGCAAAACTTAGTAACAACGGGAGGTACGGCGATCGATGTGATGCGCAATATTCCATCCGTTCAAGTGGATATCGACGGAAACGTAAAAGTGCGTAACGCAAACCCAACCTTGTTTATCGATGGTCGTCCTACTAGTCTTTCGATGGACCAAATCCCGGCAGACATCATCGAAAAAGTGGAAGTGATCACGAATCCATCCGCGAAATACGATGCCTCCGGAAGTATGGCGGGTATCATTAATATCGTCTTGAAGAAGAACAAAAAGAACGGTTATAATGGGATGGTGAATGTGGGTGCGGATCGTTTTGGCGGATCAAACATCATGGGTAATTTCACTTATCAACAGAACAAATGGAACTTGACGGCCACCTTGATGAATATGCGCGTGCGCAATAATTCGATCGGGAATAGCATCCGTACGAGTAATTTAGGCGGGATTATTTCGTCCGTTAGTCAAGAATCAGATAACAGAACGCAAGGCATGATGTTGTTTCCGCGTGTCTCGGCAGATTATGCGGCGAGCAATCGGACGACCTTGACTTTAGGAGCGTTTTTTGGGGGAGGGGGTCAGTTTAAGCCGAATGAGGATACTTATATTTCAAGTTCTGTAAATGGACTTACCACTTTAAGTCACCGCGTTTCGGAGAGCTCTCGCGAGTTTAAGCCAGCTGGATTCCAGGCTGGATTCAAACATACGTATCCGAAAGCAGGAAGAGAATTAACAGGTGATTTGAACTACTTTGGAGGTACTAATAAAGGAGATGGAATATTCACAACAGATTATGTAAAGAATAACGTTATCACGGGAACACAAATCCAAAAAAACCTGGGTTCTGGTACCAATGCCTTTATGACCGTTCAATTGGATTATGTAACGCCTATTAAAAATGACGGCACGATCGAAACAGGTTTGCGTGCTCAAATCAATGATTTAGCAAACGAAAACACGAATACCTTAAAGCCCGCTGGATCGGAAATTTATAAAACCATCACCTCTGCTTCTACGAACTACGAGAGCACCAATAAGGTATATGCTGCTTATTTCTCCATCTCAGGAAAGGCGAGCAAAACGCTTTCATATAAGATCGGTTTGCGCGGAGAGAGCTCTAATTATGACGGTAAATTGTTAAACACGAACCAGGCATTTAGCAATAAATACCCGCTTAGTTTGTTCCCATCGATCTTCTTAAAGAAAGATTTATCGAAGACAGATCAATTGCAATTAAGCATTACGCGTCGAGTGAATCGTCCAAATTTCTTCCAAATCATTCCGTTTGTAGACTACAGCGACAGCTTGAATATCCAACGCGGAAATGCGGATTTGGTTCCGGAATTCACGACTTCGGGGGAACTTTCCTACAGCAAATCCCAAGGTTCCGCGACTTTCTTAGTGTCTGGTTATTATAAATACACGGACAATTTGATCACGCGTTATTTGAAACAAGAGACAAACCCGATCAGTGGTAAATTGGATTTGATTAACACATTTGTGAACGCAAATTCGAGCATTAATTATGGTTTAGAATTTACGTATACAAACAAATTACAGACTTGGTGGGATTTGACGGCGAACGTAAATATGTATAATTCGAAAATCAACATCTCGAATATCGACGCGACGCAGGTGAATGATCCGCTTTGGTCTGTTTTTGGGAAGTTAAATAACACGTTTATTTTGCCCAAAAAATGGAGCATTCAACTCTCTGGAGATTATCAGGGCAAAACGAATGTGCCGGTTACACAAAACCAAGGGATGCAAGGCCCTCCAGGGATGCAAACTCAAAGTTCTTCGCAAGGATATATTGAGCCGTTCTTTGGCATCGATTTAGCGATTAAAAAGACGTTCTTGAAAAATGATATGGCTTCCTTAACCTTAGCCTTTAATGATCTAACACGTTCACGTGGAAACACCCGCGTATCTTTCGGGGAAGGGTTCTCACAGACATCATACCGCTTATCGAACCCGCAAATGGTTCGTCTGACGTTCTCACTTCGTTTCGGTAAATTCGATATGAGCCAAATGAAAAAGAACAATTCAGGTGGCGGAATGGATGCCATGCAGATGCAGTAGAAAAGCGAAAGGCCCGAGAATCTCGGGCCTTTTTTATTAACTAAACTGAAAAATCAGCGGAAACAAAAAGCTAACTATTGCCGCCCAAATAGCGTAAATAGGCAGGTAATCGGTGATTCTGAGTTCGACTTCCTCCATCGTTTTTTGGCCCTGCAAAAACTCCCAAAGCTTCTTCGTAGCCAGCATCAAATGCACCATGACGACAGCATTACTCCCAAGTACCGCTAAACGATTAGGGGTTATCCCAAACTCAAAAAGCCGATACCCAATCGCAGACAAGGCAATCCCATTATCAATGATCGCTAATACCGCTAAGGCGAATAAAAAATACTGATGCACACGTGATGCATCCGTTTTCGTAGCCTCGCCTAAAGAGAACAATATCAAGGCCATCACACCGATCAAAATACCATTAAACACCAAGAGAAATTCTCGGTCATTGTAAGGGTCTTTTCCGGTATATATGATCGCTCCTAAAAAAAGCGCGAGTGTGATCGTGACTAATGGAGTGAAAATGCGCGCAATAACAGGGGAAATTTTGCTGACAAGGCTGGCGTTTGTGCGCACTAAAAAAGTAGCAAATAACGGTACGGAAGGTAGAATAGAAACGACTACATATCGGAAATACCATTCTTGTATGTCTATTTCAATCAATTTAAACAGATTTAACGTCAGCGCCGTAAACAATCCTCCCGCTAAAGCAATCACGGCAGTCATCACCACTAAATCCCCGTGGTAACGCAAGAAATCCATCCGCTTAGCTGAATCAGATCCAGCAAACAGAAAGCCTACCACCAGCCAAATCAAAATGGGCAGATGCAAACAGGTCAAAATCAGCGTCGTGCTACCCTCTGGTAAAAAATTAATGAATAGGGCCGAAGCAATCAAAATCAACAGCGGTCCTATTAATTCACGCCCATTCAGCCCTTTTTTATAGGCAAAATAAGCCCCTATGCCGGGCATCACCATAAAGGACATGTTACGCGGGAAATAGCGATCGTGTGACATCGGAAAGATGTCCGGAAATTGCATGAAAAACGCGGCCAAAATTGCAGCAATCACCAGTAAAACCCAATCCCCCTTCGACCCCCAAGAGGTAGACGAGACGACTAAGCGTTCATGCCAAACTTGAGCTGAAATTTCGGAAGAAATCTGTGGATATACGGAATGAAAAGCGCTGCTAAAAGCAGCAGGATTAGACCGGTATAATTGCTCTAAAGCGACCGGATCCGCGATCAGTTGAATAATTTGCTGTTCCATCATAATGGAAATTTACGATACCGAACCAAAATTCAATCGCTCATTCACTTTAGCGGTGATTTCCGCTTTTAAGCGGTTCAAAATATTCCATTTCGCATAAGGCCGGTAATAGGCCAAACTGACTTCACGTGTTAAATCGCCATCCGTCAGCTCAATTAAATTCGATTTTCTGACTTCACTCATTTGACCTACATATAAGGCAGGTAAAACCGTAAAGCCGTTGAATTCATCCACTAAGTTTAATAAGGTATCAAATGTGTTTGATTCAACTGATAAATTAGACGGCAAGGACTTATTCTTCTTCAAATCACATAACTGAATGATTTGATCGCGCAGGCAATGCCCCTCTTGCAATAAAAACATCCGCTGTTTCGCTAAATCAGCTTTTGCAATGGAACGTTTTCCGGCTGGTAAATGTCCATAGACACACAAATCCTCCACATATAAAAGCTCCGTTTCTACCTCTGTCGAGGCAATAGGTGTACTTAATACCCCTACATCCAACTTCCCCTCTCGTAAATCCTTGATCATTTGATTCGTTGTCACTTCGTACACTTCTAATTGCAGCAGCGGGTATTTCTCTACCAAATGCTTCAGAATTAGCGGCAACATCGAACTGGCGATCGTAGGAATGACGCCCATTTTGACGCGTCCTTCTACTTTTTGATTAATCGCCTTAGAGGACGATAAGAGCGCATTTGCGTGCGCCACCACTTGCTGAGCTTGAATTAAAATTTCGCGGCCATTTTCCGTGGTAGCGATGGGGTTTGCCTTTCGGTCGAAAATAACGATATCTAGCTGCTCCTCCAGCTTTTTTACCATTGCACTCAAGGTTGCTTGCGTAACATGACAATAATCAGCTGCTTTAGAAAAGCTTTTAAACTGATCAACGGCCAGTATGTATTCTAATTGATGTATATTCACTATTATAGATTTTATCTATGTCAAATATAGAAAATTTCAGTTTTCTCTATTCACTTTTTGCCCATAATTTAGTGTTATTAAAAATCAACAAACATGAAAAAACTACTTATCCTTTGCGGCTTGTTAGCTTCCACCGCTACCATTGCCCAAGACTACGGTAACCCACACGGTGGAGCAGCGGCTAATCCACATGGAGCTAACCCTCACGCGGCAGGTGGTGTAAATCCACACGCGGGAATCAACCCACACACGGGAATGAAGCCGTCTGCAACGACAAACAAAGACTGGTGGCCTAACCAATTGAACGTGGGTATGCTTCGCCAAAACTCAGAGAAGTCAAACCCGATGGGCCCTGACTTCAATTATATCAAAGCATTTAAGAGCCTTGACTACTTTGCCTTGAAAAAAGACATCGCAGCAGTTTTGACTAAGTCACAAGATTGGTGGCCTGCTGACTTTGGCAATTATGGACCATTGTTTATTCGTATGGCTTGGCACAGTGCAGGTACCTATCGTACAGGCGATGGCCGTGGAGGTTCTCGCGCAGGTCAACAACGTTTCTCACCATTAAACTCTTGGCCAGATAATACGAACCTGGACAAGGCACGTCGTTTGTTATGGCCTATCAAGCAAAAATATGGTGACAAAATCTCTTGGGCAGACTTAATGGTATTAACTGGTAATGTTGCCTTGGAGCAAATGGGCTTCAAAACATTTGGTTTTGCAGGTGGTCGTACGGACGTATGGGAGCCAGAAGCAAACGTCTATTGGGGATCAGAGAAGAAGTGGTTAGACGATAAAAACCGCTATTCAGAAGGTCGCAAATTAGAGAATCCATTAGCAGCGGTACAAATGGGCTTAATTTATGTGAATCCTGAAGGACCTAATGGCGTGCCAGATCCAGCAGCCTCTGCGAAAGATATCCGTGAAACTTTTGGTCGTATGGGGATGAATGATGAGGAGACAGTTGCGTTGATCGCGGGTGGTCACACGTTTGGTAAAACACACGGTGCAGGTCCA
>JAGWUO010000043.1 GCA_028868395.1 Cytophagales bacterium
CGGGATGTCTTCGGATTTGTTTTGGAGTTGCTCTCTCCATTTTTCCTCTACAGAATTCCAATTCTTCATAGCTGTAAGGTGATTAGTTGATTTTGTAATAAGGCTCTTGCTCGAGATAATTGCGATTTAGAGGTCCCTTCTGATATGTTTAACAAGAGGGCAATTTCTGCGTGGGAGTAGCCCTCTATGGCATATAAATTAAAAATAGTCCGGTAGCCCGTGGGCAAAGTGGCGATTAAGCTTTCAATTTCTTGAACCCCTAATTGCATCAGTGTCTCATCTGGATCAGCAAGGTCAAAGGCCACATCGATGTCCACCGGATAGCGATCTTTGTTTTTGCGAATCGACATTAAGGCTTCATTTACCATAATCTTACGAATCCAGCCCTCAAAACTCCCGCCTCCTTGGAACTGGTCAAGTTTAGCGAATACCTTCACAAATCCTTCCATCAAGGTATCCTCTGCTTCCGAGGTGTTCGTGATATACCGTTTCACCACGGAGAGCATCTTTCCTGCCATTTTTTGAAACAAGAACTGTTGCGCTTGTCGATTGTTGTTTCGGCAGGCGGCGATGAGCTCGGTTTCAGAAGTAAAGGAAGGTAAACGTGTACTCAAGTGTTCTATTTGTTATTCGACTGCAAAGATGGCACAAAGCGCTAAATGGTTGCGTCAGTTTGAAAAGAATTTCAAAATTCCGTTCTTTGTTGAAATTAGCATTATGCCAAACTCAGCGCCCATCGGGATTTTTGACAGTGGAATTGGTGGATTAACTCTGGCGCATGCCATCACAGAGTTGATGCCGCAGGAGAATATTATTTATTTTGGGGATACGGCGCACTTGCCCTATGGTGATAAATCGGCGACCGCGATTCAGGCGTATTCGGTGAAGATTTGCAATTTGCTTTTAGAAAAGAATTGCAAGCTGATTTTGATTGCGTGTAATTCGGCTTCGGCGGCGGCCTATGATTTAGTGAAGGCTTATGTAGGGACGAAGGCCAAAGTCGTGAATGTGATTGACCCAGTGATAGCGTATTTGGACCAAAACTGGGAAAACAAAACCCTCGGTTTAATCGGAACGAAGCAAACCGTCAATTCAGGGATCTATGCGAACAAGGCGGAAGCGCTGGGGAAGCATATCCAGGTGAAATCTTTGGCAACCCCCTTATTAGCCCCGATGATCGAAGAGGGCTTCTTCTCTAATTCAATTTCTGAACACATCATCAAAGAATACCTGGCGCAACCTACCTTGCAAGGTATCGACGGATTGATTTTAGGATGTACTCATTATCCGTTGATCAAAGCGCAGATCGATGCCTATTACAAGGGAAGCATTTCGGTAATTGACACCTCCATCATTGTGGCGGAGGAAATCAAACGGATATTAACGTCGGAAGATATGTTGCACAGCGGCAAAGAGTCGAGCCGCCAGTTCTATGTGTCGGATTATACGGATTCATTCGAAAAATCTACCCAAATCTTCTTTGGGGAGGCCATCAAATTAACGCAATACCCTATCTGGGATTAATTAAGCGTTGTTGCTAAAAAGTTGAGAAACCTTTTGACGAAGGCGAAGCTTCGCTAGGCGAGCTTGTTGTTCTTGCTTGCTTTGGCGAAACCATAAAAAAGCAATCGCTGCCACGATTAAGTAGGGCGCTGCTAATAAATATAAAATACCTGTATTCAAGCCTGTCGCAATATTCGACCGGCCATTCGAAATACTACTCTCGACAGTCGTCCGGCACATCGCACACTGCGCTACCGCATCGATTTGCGTTAACAGCAACAAAGCCACCAAGATGAATATTTTCTTATACATAGTAAGGAGAAATCAATAAATACACGATAACGCCAGAAACCGAAACGTATAACCAAATAGGGTAGGCCCATTTCACAATGGCTTTATGCGCCACAATGTTATTCGTTAAGGCATAATAAATCGCTTTTAACACTAAGCGAACCACACCAATTGAAAGCACGATGTGTGAAATCAATAAGAAATAATACACGGGACGAATCCAGCCTTCACCACCAAATGGTGTAGATGGATTTGAAATATGGTACAAAATATAAAGTACTAAGAAAAGCGAACCTTGAAGAAAGGCTGCTCCCATTGCCTTACGGTGTAAGCCAATGTTGCCACTTTTTACGCCAATTAAACCAATGACTAAACTTAAGGCAGTCGTTGAATTCAGTAAGCCAATCACGTGTGGCAATACTTTCGTCCATTGACCTAAACTGATTTTTGTTTGAATCCCAATCAAAATCGCCACAGCCACCGGAATGGCTACCGATAATACATTAATTAATTGGTCGTTTTTTTTATTTGCTTCCATCGTGCTTACTCGTTGGTATAGATACTTTTCAATACTTTGATTTCAACTAATAGTCGGTCAACGTCTTTTTTATCAGTTCCGTCATAAAATCCACGAATGACTCCTTCTTTATCTACTAATACTAACCGCTCAGAGTGTATAAATGTTTCATCCGGATTCTTGATGGCCGCATCATATTCTGACGCATCTGCTAGAGGAACGTGGAATCCTTTTAAAACTAATGGATAAATAACTTTCTTTTCGCCGGTCAAAAAATACCATTGCCCCTTGTTTGCATCAAAGCGTTTGGCGTATGCCGCAAGTTTTTCAGGCTGGTCAAATTTAGGATCAACCGAAATGGATAGCAATTGAACTTCCGGATCTTGGTGAAAGGTATCCTGAACGCGGCTTAACTGCGAAGAGATTTTAGGGCAAATAGTTCCGCAGCGTGTAAAGAAGAAACTGGTGACGTAGATCTTGCCTTTTAAGCGATTCGAGTCAAATGGCTTACCTGTTTCGTCTGTGAGAGAGAAGGAAGGAATGGTTTGGAAAACCGTATCCATCTCTGCCTCATTCCAGCGTGGATTCAGGCGTTTCGCCATCTTAATTTCTCCGGTTGTCGAATCAATGGCCGGAATATAGCGCGGAAGGCTAAAATGATTCGTGCCAAAAGTCTTTAGCCCTAAATAAACAAAGACAGGCAATATTAATACGAGAAATAATATGCCTGTCTTTTTATTCATTATCCAAGAAGGAAATTAAAATCAATATAAGTGACCACCTTCGTAGATCAAGGCCACTAAAAGCCATACTACGAAAACAGTAGGAATTAAAACCGCCCAAATCAAGGATTTTACTTCATGCTTTAAGTGCATAAACTCACCTACGATATAGAACGCTTTCACAATAGTCATTCCACAGAAGATCGCTACACGTAAAGTGCTAGCTGCCATCGTGAAGGCAATAACGAATTCAATTGCTGTTAAGATCAATAGAATCCAAAACGTTTTCCAAATCGCGCCTGTATTAGGAGCTGGAATTTCTTTTTCTGAGGTTCCGTGTGCTACGTGCGAAGCCATATATAAATCGATTATAAGATTAAACTAAATAGAAGAAGGTAAATACGAATACCCAAACTAGATCGACAAAGTGCCAGTAAAGACCTACTTTCTCCACCATTTCATAATGACCTCTACGCTCATACACTCCTGTAGCTGCGTTGAAGAAAATTAAGATGTTTAAGATCACCCCTGAAAATACGTGTGTTCCGTGGAAACCTGTAATGAAGAAGAATAAGTCAGCGAAGGCTGGAGGTCCGTATGGGTTACGTACTAAGTTCGCTCCTTCGATCGGTGTACTTACACCATCAACCATTTGCTTTGCCGCTAATGTTAAATCTTCTGGACCGTGGATAAAGTGCGTCCATTCCCAAGCTTGAGAACCTAAGAAAGTAAAACCACCTACAATTGTCCAAAGCATCCATTTCTCCACATCTTTGCGGTCACCACGGTGTCCAGCTTCTACCGCTAATACCATCGTTACCGATGAAGCGATCAAGATGAACGTCATGATACCTACGAATACTAAAGGCAATGACATTCCGTGTAAGAATGGAACGGCTTCAAAAACTTTTTCAGGAATAGGCCAGTGAGTCGTCGCAAAGTAGAAATCGTGAGGAGAGCCTTCCCAAGCTGGTTGGCTAAAACGAATCATTCCGTACGTGATCAAAAGGGCAGAGAATGTGAAGGTATCCGATAAAAGGAAGAACCACATCATCAATTTTCCATAACTAGACTTTAGGGGTTCAGAACCACCTTGCCATGTTAAATTTTCTGGAACCGCTGGGGCAGCGTGTGCTACTGACATAGGTATAAGCTTAATTGTTAATCAATAAAAATACAAATAAATAAAGCCACAATGCATCTAAAAAATGCCAATACGTGGCGCAAATCTTAATTTGAGTCAATTGCTTTGCATTTATCTTCAATCTAAAGGCAGCCACTAAGGCGAAAATTAGAACGATTAGGCCAGAAACAAGGTGTAAGCCGTGTAAGCCAGATAAAACGTAGACAAAAGAACCAGACGGATTACCAACAAAATAAACGTTCATCTCCACTAATTGGATCCAACCGTAAAATTGCATTATTAAAAAGAGCAATCCGAGCACAAAAGTAATAGAAATACTCATTCGAAGTGCATTAAATTGGTCTTTTTTTGCAGCTAAAAGTGAGTAATGCATTGAAATACTACTCAAGATTAAAACGCCTGTGCTGTAAGTAAATAGACTAGGCATCTCAAATTCTACCCAGTTTCCTTCTGCTTTTCTCACTAAGTAGGCTGATGTGAAAGCCGCAAAAAGCATGATGATGGAAACGATAAATAACCACATCGTAAAAATTTTCGGGTTGACCGAACGGGTTTCAGCCGGTTCGATCGCATTTTGTTGTGCGTTCATGATTTAAACTTTATCAAATAATAAGGCAATTTGTATGATGATTAAATAGAAAAACGAACCAAACATCATCCACTTGGCGGCCTTGTCTGTGGGGCGCATCATGAGGTAAAAGGTTTGGCATAAAAATAGAATCCCCGCTACCACCGTAATGATCGCAGATTGAATTCCAGTGATGTGCAGCAAATAAGGCACAAATCCCAAAGGCACTAAAAAGAGCGTATAAATCATAATGGTGAAAGCCGTTTTAATGTCTTTCTTTCCATCGTTTGGCAACATTTTAAATCCTGCCTTGCGGTAATCCGCATCCGCCACCCAGGCGATAGCCCAGAAGTGCGGGAATTGCCAGAAAAATTGGATCGCAAATAATATCCCTGGCTCCCAACCAAAATGACCCGTCGCAGCCACCCAGCCTATCATAGGAGGGAAGGCTCCTGGAAAGGCTCCCACAAATACGGAAATGGGTCCCACACGCTTTAGCGGCGTATACACATAACCGTACAGCACATAGGAAAGTAGTCCAATCAGAGCTGCTTTCCAGGTGAAATAACTTAACAGTCCTAAAGCGATAACAGCTAGAACATAACCAAAATTACGGGCTTGTTCGGGAGTGAGTGTCTCCGTGGGCAAAGGACGTTTGGCAGTCCGTTTCATCAATTTGTCGAGTTCAATCTCTTTCAATTGATTCACGATGTTTGCTGCACCCGTTAAAACGAATCCAGCTAACGAAATTAAGAAGATTCCGAGTGGCTTGTGGTCAATGGGTGCTAATAAATACCCGAACGTCCCAGAGAAGGCTACCGTCATAGATAGTCTCGATTTTAATAGGGCGATATAGGGTTTTATAGACGACATTTAGGCGTTTTTTGTTTGTATCCAGGAGCTGATATGCCAGCCCATTAATACTAATGAGATTAAAAGATGTACCGCTTGACTACCTAAAGGTAAAGCGAAGTAGGCCATCAATATTCCGGTTCCCAGTGAAATGCCAATCAAAACCAACACTCCTTTTCGGTAGGTTTGTAGCGGACTTTCAGCTAATTTTTTCCAGAGAACCAGGTGGCAAATCAAAATCACCCAGGAGAATGTTCTGTGAATGATGTAGCCGAAGTCTAGATTTGCGACCCATTGGTCTTTAGCCCCTTCTCCCACCGCTTTTATCACGTGATCCATGTTCTCCCGCACTTGGGTGCCTAGGATGATTTGGACTAATACGATTAGCAAACTGATTCCTATCCACTGGCGATTCACCGTAGGTATAACCTCGGAGGAAGATTGATTGTTTAGGGCTTTCACTAAAAAATAGATGACCCCGATAGACAATAACATATGTGCGGTTACTACCCCTGGCAATAGAAAAGAGTCGACCACATATTTGCCTAATACGGCGTTAGCTAGGATTAATCCTAAGCTTGCCAAAGTAGGCAGGAATACCTTTCTCCCTTCTTTATAAGCCAATGCGGTCGTAATTAAAACGATAACTCCCGTTAAAGCACCTAACAAGCGATTGATATATTCAATCCAGGTTTTTGTGGCATTGAATGCTACTTCGCCGTGTAGCTTCTCTTGGTAAATAACTTCGTAATGAAGGGGCAATTCTTCTACTTTGGTGGGAGGGATAAACCTTCCAAAACACTTCGGCCAATCCGGACATCCCATTCCTGATCCTGTGCTGCGTACGATTCCGCCGGCAAGGATAAGCAAATAAATGCTCAGGAGTGAAAGGGTTGCGAATTTTCTAAAGGCCATTTTTGGGGTAAAAAAAAGATGCATCTAAATGAGATTCATTCGGATGCATCTTTGATTTTAGGGGTTAATTAACGGTTATAACTTTCGTTTTGCGCGCCTAATAAACCTTCGATATCTTTTTCTCTTGCAATTTCAGCTTCTTCCTCCGGAAGGTTAGAGCTCTTTGTAGCAGAGAATGGGACGTTTTGTGGAATGAAATCTACGTCAGAACCTGGCTTAGAATAATCATATGGCCAACGGTAAACGGCTGGAATTTCTCCCTCCCAGTTTCCGTGTCCTGGCTCGATAGGAGTAGTCCATTCTAGCGTAGTTGAGTTCCATGGATTTTGTGGAGCTCTCTTTCCTTTGAAGATAGAATAGAAGAAGTTCCAAGCAAAGATCGCTTGTGCAGAGAAGGTAATAATCGCTGCAATCGAGATGAATGCGTTCATATTCGTAAAGGCAGCTGCTCCATCATTTCCTACTGCTGTAAATGAGTAGTAACGACGAGGGAAACCTGCGATACCGATGTAGTGCATTGGGAAGAATACCATGTACACACCCACAAAAGTGAACCAGAAGTGGATATAACCTAAAGTCTTGTTCATCATGCGACCGAACATCTTAGGGAACCAGTGGTAAACACCAGCCATTAAACCAAAGAATGAGGCTGCACCCATTACAAGGTGGAAGTGAGCTACTACGAAATACGTATCGTGTAAGTTAATATCTAATGCAGAGTTACCTAAAATGATACCTGTCACACCACCTGAGATGAATAATGATACAAGGCCGATAGAGAACAACATCGCTGGAGTAAAGATCAAGTTACCTTTCCAAAGCGTAGTAATGTAGTTAAACGCTTTCACCGCAGATGGAACTGCAATGATTAACGTCAAGAACATAAACACAGAACCTAAGAATGGATTCATACCGGTTACGAACATATGGTGAGCCCATACAATAAACGCCAGAACCGTAATACCCATCATAGAACCAATCATCGCACGGTAACCGAAGATAGGCTTACGAGAGTTCGTAGCAATGATCTCAGATGTCATACCTAAAGCCGGTAATAATACGATGTATACCTCAGGGTGACCTAGGAACCAGAATAAGTGTTGGTACAAGATCGGTGAACCACCCATATTAGGTAATGCTTGACCTTGGATATAGATTTCTGATAAGT
>JAGWUO010000044.1 GCA_028868395.1 Cytophagales bacterium
AATTTCCTGCATTATTCGCTTGATGGGATCATCTTGCAGATTTGTAACGCGGTAAACGAGTTTTTTTGTCCTTTTAAAGAGTTGTAGCTTCTCTCTTAGTTTCTCCTCATCTGAGTTAAAATTAGAGCCGTGTGCCTCGCCAAAATGCGTGAAAATGCCATAGTCCGGTTTCAGCATGGTTTCGATTTTATCCATTTCCCCTTTTTGGGAAATACCCGCCTCGAAAATGCCCAAATTGTGTTTCTCTTGCATCGCCCAAAGGGAGAGTGGAACACCAATTTGGGAATTAAAACTCTTCGGACTTTTAACTACTAAAAATGCATTATTACAAAGTGTGGCAAGCCATTCTTTGCAGATGGTTTTACCATTCGAGCCAGTGATGCCGATAACAGGATATTGAAATTGTTCCCGGTGTTGTTGGGCGATTGATTGTAAGGTGGCAATGCTGTTTTCAACAACGTAAATATTGGTTTGCTCCCATTGGGAAGCCTTTTCAGCGATAGGGCCATGCCAAGCTGATTCTTCAACAATAAATTCGCGTACGCCTTTATGATAGAGCGATTCCACATATTGATGCCCATCATGGTTTAGCCCGTTTACTGCAAAAAAAGCGGTTTTAGTAGGCTCATAAATTTGGCGACTATCTAAACTTAAGAAGCTGGCACGAAGATGGGCAGGGTTTTTATGCTGAATCATGAAAAGGCAAGGGTCAAAGTACTAAAATACAAAAAGGCGAGGAATGTTTCCTCGCCTTCTACAATTTTATCTGAATTTTGGGAGATATTAAGCTTCTAGTGCTGCTACACCCGGTAATGTTTTACCTTCCATATATTCTAGTAATGCGCCACCTCCAGTTGAAACGTAGCTTACGCGATCTCCATAGCCTGCGTTATTGACGGCAGAAGCGGAATCGCCACCTCCAATAAGAGAGAATGCTCCATTTTCTTCTGTCGCTTTTACAACAGCGTCTGCGATAGCGTTAGTTCCAATCGCGAAATTTGAGAATTCAAATACACCCATTGGACCATTCCAAAGGATTGTTTTTGATTTTGCGATCGTTTCTTGGAATAGGGCAACCGATTTAGGACCAATGTCTAAACCTTCCCAGCCGTCAGGAATCTCTCCGCGTTCCACGGTTTGGCGGTTAGCGTTATTATTGAAATCATCTGCACAAACATTATCTAATGGCATAATTAAGTTTACACCCTTCGCTTTCGCCTTTTCAATCAATTCTTTCGCTAATTCTACTTTATCTGGCTCAGAGATTGATTTTCCGATCTTTCCGCCTTCTGCTAAAGAGAACGTATACGTCATTCCACCTCCGATAATCAAATTATCTACTTTATCTAACAGACGTTCGATGATCAAGATTTTATCCGAAATTTTAGATCCGCCCATAATTGCTGTAAATGGACGCTCAGCGTATTCAAGGATTTTTTGTGCGTTATCTAATTCCGCTTGCATCACGTAGCCACTCACTTTATCAGTGAAGAATTGTCCGATGACAGCAGTAGAAGCGTGTGCACGGTGAGCCGTTCCGAAAGCATCATTTACCCAAACATTACCCAAACGAGCCAGTTTTTTGGCAAAATCAACATCACCTTTTTCCTCTTCTTTGTAGAAACGCAGGTTTTCTAGAAGCAAGATTTCACCTGCTTGTAAATCGTTCGCTAATTCAACAGCCTCGTCCGAGATGCAATCAGAAGCAAACTTCACTTTCACGCCAAAAACCAATGACAAAGGTGTCACTAAGTGTTTTAACGAATATTTTTCAGTAGGACCATCCTTCGGACGACCTAAGTGAGACATTAACACAACCGATCCACCGTCTTTCAAAATCTTTTGAATCGTAGGAATCGTCGCCTTGATTCGGGTATCATCTGTAATTTCGAAACGCTCATTTAATGGAACGTTGAAATCAACACGTACTAGCGCTTTTTTACCAGCAAAATTGAAATTAGCAACAGTTTGCATATTTTTGTTTTGATTTATGAATAAAAGGATATTCCCCAAAAAGGTAGACAAAGATAAACAATAATGCCGAATGATCGAAAAAATGAGATAGAATTGTCTGCAACCTATTATTGGGATCATTTCAGCTATATTCTGCGCTATATCGACCGGCATTATCTTCCCCTTTTACAACAACAAGAAATAGCATTTTTAAAAGATTTTTCTGAACTTCCTTTCTCTGCACAATGCCTTTATTTGCGTTTGGCATCGCGTCGTTCGGCCTGTTTTCGGATGGAGAAACTGACCTATCCAGAAATCGGGGATTTAGCGACTCCGCTTCGTGTTTTGCGTGCTTCTTGTTTTCTTTCTGATGTTTCTGATGGGGTAGAGTCGATATTTACGAAACAGGAATGTGTTGCTTTGGCCAAAAAACAAGGCATCAAAATCCCTGCATCAGCCTCTAAAGAAGAGGTTTCGGCACTCGTTTCTTCAGCTGATTTAATCGCTGCGTATTCTTCAGGAGTGGTAGCGCCCCTTCGCGTGGAGGTATTTGCTTTTCTTCAATTCTTGTTTTTTGGGACAAGATCGCGTGATTTAACGGATTTCGTGGTGCGCGATTTAGGGCATCGAGCGTTCGTCGAAGTGCAAGAGGAGGACTTGAAACCTTATTTTCAGACTCGAGAAGAGGCCGAACAAAAGTGGGCTATTTCGATGTGGCGGGAATGGTTCTACACCACGTCCGTAAGTGCAGACGAGATATTGGCCTCTTGGCGTGTGCATTTGTTGCCATTGGCTTCTTCTTTGCTAGAGCCATCGATTCGCGCTTTCGAAAAAACCTGTTACGCTTTAGGTCGTTTGTTAGAGCGAGAAAAGGCCTATTTGGAGGCTTTGGAAGTATATGAGGTTTCCTTAACGGGAGCCTCTTTGGAGCGGCGCGTTCGAGTATTGCAGAAAATGGGGGAGTTAGAGGAAGCCATTGCTTGGGCTCGTGTGGGATTAGAGTTGTGTGTGTCTCCCACGGAGATTCATTTTTTCGAAGACTTTTTGGCCAAACAAGCTTCTAAAAAATCAATCAAGCAAGTAACTGCTTCGCTGAAACAAGCCGAATTAATTGAAATATCGCCGGAATACATCGGTCAAGTGGAAGCTGGAGTAGTGGCTTATTTCCAGGAGCAAGGCTATTATGCGGCTTTCACGGAGAATCAAATTTGGCGTAATTTTCTCGGTCTTTTTGCCTGGGATTTGATTTTTGCGGACCGCAAAGAAGGTTTTCACCATCCCTTTCAATGGGCACCTAGCCACTACGGAAAGGAGAGTTTTGCGGGGGATTTGCCATTGCATTTATTGGAAGATCGCGTTGCTTTACTGGGTGTGTTGCGCGCACGTGCAGAGGCAAACCAAGGTGCGATGAATCCCTTGGTCGATTGGTATTCCCTCGATTTCGAATTGATGGAACGGTTTTTACAAGTGATGCCGCCTGCTGGTTTAGCGGCCATTTGTCAATACTTATGGGAACATTTAGCCACGCATGTCAAGGGATTCCCTGATTTATTTATCCAAAAAGGCGATGAATTTGCCTTCGTCGAAGTGAAGTCTCCCAATGACCATTTATCCGCTATTCAGCATTTTTGGCACGATTTTATGAGAAGAAATGGGGTGATGGTGAGATTGGTACGTTTAAAGTATAAAGCATAAAGAATAAAGTAGATTAGAGAATATAGAGTAGAGATGGGTGATGGTTTTGTAATGCAGCCACTTTTTTGGTTATCTCTTCTCTATGCTCTATTCTCTCTACTCTAGATTTTATTTGGGCTCTGCCCAAATAAAATCTGTTAAAAACTTGACATCCTTTCAAAAATACAATACGTTTATATCGAATCTAAAACGTTCTTTTTTCTGTCAGCTTTGCTAAGATTCCCAAAGCGTGTTTCACCATTAAATTTTAAGCTTATGAAAGTGCAAGTTCACGCGATCCACTTTACTGCGGACCGCAAATTGGTAGAAAGCATTCAAGAAAAGTTAAACAAGTTAGATACCTTTTATGACCGAATAACCGGAGGTGAGGTGTTCCTGAAAGTGGCGACAAGTCTAGGAAAGGTAAAAGAGAAAATGTTAGAAATTAAGATCACGGTCCCTGGGGCGGTGTTATTTGTCAAAGAAACAGCGAAATCATTTGAAGAGGCATTAGACCTAGCGTTAAATGCAATCGCAGAGCAGATTAAGCGATTTAAATCGAAAAACAATTCCGTAAAGGCGCTTCGAGCAGAAGATTTGGAGAGCGAGGAATTTTAAAAAAATAAAGCTCTAAACTAAAAAAGGCGACCGAAGGTCGCCTTTTTTCATATCCGGGTAATCGAGATTAGATTCCGAAAGCCGTTTTCACCGCATCTACGTAGTCTAATTTCTCCCAAGTGAATAATTCCACTTCTTTGCTTACTTTTTGGCCGTTAGGACCCGTGAATTCTTTCTTCACGATCTCATTCTTACGTCCCATGTGACCATAAGCCGCTGTTTCAGAGTAAATCGGGTTGCGTAATTTCAAACGTTGCTCGATGAAGTAAGGACGCATATCGAAGATAGCCTCTACTTTACGTGCGATTTCGCCGTCTGTTAAGTTTACTTTGGCAGTACCATATGTATCAATGAATAAACCACAAGGTTTAGCTACACCGATCGCATAAGAAACTTGCACTAATACTTGGTCACATAAACCTGCTGCTACTAAGTTTTTCGCGATGTGACGCGTTGCATAGGCAGCTGAACGGTCTACTTTGGAAGGATCTTTACCAGAGAAAGCACCACCACCGTGAGCTCCTTTTCCACCGTAGGTATCAACGATAATCTTACGACCCGTTAAACCCGTATCTCCGTGTGGACCACCGATCACGAATTTACCCGTTGGGTTAATGTGGTAAGTGATCGCATCATTGAATAATGCTTGCAATTCAGGCTTTAATTTAGCCTTCACGCGAGGGATAACGATCTCAACGATTTCCTTGTTGATTTTCGCTAACATCTCTGCTTCTGAGGCGAAATCATCGTGCTGAGTAGAAACAACGATCGTGTCGATGCGTTGTGGAACGTGATTATCACTATATTCGATCGTTACCTGAGATTTTGCATCTGGACGAAGGTATCCGATTAACGATGGCTCGTTATTGCGGATATACGAAAGTTCTTGTAAGATTTTGTGAGCTAAGTCTAAGGCCAAAGGCATGTAGTTGTCCGTTTCTTTGGTAGCGAAACCGAACATCATTCCTTGGTCACCTGCGCCTTGCTCTTCTGGGTTCTTGCGATCCACTCCTTGGTTGATATCCGCTGATTGCTCGTGAATCGCAGATAAAATACCGCAAGAGTTCGCCTCAAACATATATTCTGACTTCGTGTAACCAATCTTGCGAATCACTTCACGTGTGATGGCTTGCACGTCTAAATACGTCGTTGTGTTCACCTCACCCGCTAAAACGACTTGACCTGTGGTTACAAGCGTTTCGCAAGCTACTTTAGAAGTGGGGTCAAAGGCCATAAAATGGTCAATTAACGCATCAGAGATTTGATCAGCTACTTTATCTGGGTGTCCTTCAGAAACCGACTCAGAGGTGAATAGATAAGCCATGGGCGAATATTATTTGTTTTTGAGATTAAAATCAGGGCAAAAATACGATTATTCCAAGGAACCCACAAGTTCCATTCATTTAATTTTTGACCGGTAAATAGTTTTTAAAGCGGCCTTTACAAAAGGCAAAGTGGGAACAGACCACATCAAACGAAGGTCCTCCTTCCAAGAGGTTTCTTCTTGTAAGAATTTTAATAACAGGTTAGGCTTATTATTGTAAAAAAGGCTTTCAAATACTTTAGAGCCGGCAATTTTTTGATCGACGAGGACTTGTAAGAAGACTTCATCTAGCCAAATTTTCCATGGATTAATGGGAATGACGAGCGAAGTTGAGGGGCCTTTTTCAAGTTCAGTGACGAGGGCACGGCAAAATTTCTGGGTGCGGTAAAAACTATAGCCGGTTGTGGACTTTACGAAGCCACCGCTTGTGCCTATTTTAAGGTGTTTTTGGTGTAAATTCTCCGGTTTATTCGGATTGTTACGCATGGGAATGATACCGCTTTCTTCCTCTTTTAATAGGTAATCATCCTCAGTTAGCCCATAATAAGCGAAAAGGTAGGATTTGATTTTGTCACGGTAATAATCAGGCTCTCGTAAGATTCCAGAGAAAAAAGTGTATTCAAATAAGGCTTTTCGAGGGCTAGTAGGTAGTACATACATAAACTCACATTCCTTCCCAAAGGCCACACGGAAGTCAAATAAATGAGCCGCGTCTGTTTCGAAATTGTTAAAATTACATTCGACCACCCAGCCTAAAAAATGTTGCTTGAGGTGTGTAGGATTAGCGTTATCACATGGAAATGGGCTAAAACTATCGATGATTTTTTCGGAAGCGTAAAAGGACCCCTCTGAGGTACTAACGCAAGATCCTATGCCTTGGTAGCTGATTGATTCAATTTCAGCCTGGAGATAGTGTATGTTAGGGAGCTTACTTAATTCCGCTTCTATGTACGCAAACCACGTATTACCGTTAATCTTGCGATAAGTATACGGTTCGATCGAAATCTTCAATGACGAAGGTCTTGCGCTGTGGAAATAGAGAGAATCCCAAGATTTTTCGGCTAAAGAATCAAACTCCGAGGGCTCATCTGACCAATAACAAAAAGTTTGTTCGTTTCGAACACCCCGGTCAATGATCAAGATTCGCTTGTCTCTGAGACTACTTTGGCCTAAATAATAGGCAAAAGATAAACCAGCCATTCCCCCTCCCGCCAGGATGAAATCGTATTCTCGATAGGCTGGGCCGGGTAATTGCATAAACTAAATGTGCTTTTCCGCGTGGTAACTCGAACGCACTAAGGCGCCTGATTCTACATAGGCAAGTCCGCGTTTCAATCCTTCCTCTTTGTACATTGCGAAGGTGTCCGGGTGAATCCACTCGATGACCTCGTGGTGCATTTTAGTAGGCTGTAAATATTGTCCTAAAGTCAACACATCCAAGCCATTCTCTACTAAATCATCCATCGCTTTTAGCACTTCGTCTTTTGTTTCGCCCAGACCCAGCATAATGCCAGATTTATTGCGTTTTCCAAACTCTTTGGTTCGCTTAATTTGCTCTAAACTACGTGCATATTTTGCTTGTGGGCGAACATAGCGGTACAAACGTTCCACCGTTTCCATGTTGTGAGAAACGACTTCTTGTCCACCTTCGATCATGCGAATCAAGGCATCCCAATTCGCTTTCACGTCTGGAATCAAGGTTTCGATGGTTGTGGCAGGCGTGGTTTCTTTAACTGCACGAACGGTTTGATACCAAATTTCAGCTCCTTTATCTTTCAATTCGTCGCGGTTCACCGAGGTGATTACGGCGTGTTTTACCTGCATCAATTTGATGGCGTCGGCTACACGTCGTGGTTCGTCTTCATCGTATTCGTTTGGTCGGCCTGTGGCTACGGCGCAAAAGGTACAAGAGCGAGTGCAAACATTTCCCAAAATCATGAAGGTCGCAGTGCCCTCTCCCCAGCATTCGCCCATGTTAGGGCAATTACCGGATTGGCAAATCGTGTGTAATTTGTATTCGTCTACGATTTTGCGGACGTTCGTATATTTTTCGCCTATGGGCAATTTAACGCGTAACCAATCTGGTTTGCGAGAATTAGCGGCAGGACT
>JAGWUO010000045.1 GCA_028868395.1 Cytophagales bacterium
GCTACAAGAATAAAGCGCTAATGCAGTGCAAGAAAGTAAGAGTATTCTTTTCATTGGTGTTATTAATTTTCTTCGTCCATTAAGCTACGGCGTTGTTTTGCAGCTTGTTTAGTCGTTTTAAATCGGTAATTAAATGTCAAATTTAGTGAAGTTAATCTCCCTTGAGATTCTCCACGTGTGTAAAATCCTGAACCGTCTTTTGGTTCTAAGAACCGAGATTCATAGCGATTTATTCGAGAGCTAAATATATCTAAAATACTTAAACTTAGTGTTCCATTTCCTTTCATTATATCCTTTGAAGCAGATAAATCAGCCCAGGCGATATACCCTCGCGTTCCTTGAGGAGTTTGTTGAGGCGCTTCATAATTTGCTCTCACTTGTAAATCCACTGCGCCTAGTTTAATTCGGGAACTATGGCGAACAAACCAAGAATAGGTGTCAGCCTTAAAGGCGGCATTGATATTGGTAGCGTCCGTAATCGCTCTAAAGGCATTAAAGCTTAAATCTGCTTTGTAGGCTTTGGTAAAGGTATATGAACTAGCAATTTCAACCCCCATCGACTGTTGATCACTTAAATTGACTGGTAATGTTTTTGCAAAGCCTAAGGTATCAACGGATCTGAATCGGTCGATTTTTCCAAAAGTTTGGCGATAATAAAGGGATGAACTAACGCTCCCATTTTCGAAATACCGAACGTTTCCTAAATCAAATGAATTGGTAAATTCTGGATTTAAATTGGGATTTCCAGAGAAGAAGTTTCGGTTATCAGAAAAAGTAACAAAGGGCGTTAAATCATTATAGGTAGGACGTCTTACTCGTCTGGAATAGCTTAGTTGAAAGGAATTATCCGGAGTGATCGTATACGTAAAATGGGCACTAGGGAACAAATTTGCGTAATTCCTTGGGTTTTTTTCCTTCGTTTCTTCTAGTTCAGTTTGGATATCAGTAGTCTCAGCTCTTAACCCGAATTGGTACGAAAACTGCTTCATTTTGTTTCCAAAAATCAGGTAGGCTGCCGAGATGTTTTCTTTATAGTTAAATACGTTTTTCAAGCCAGGGATAATGGTAAATTGTCCTGATGGTTGTTGTTCTGTTACGATATAATCATTGATCATATTTCTAAAGCTAGTCCGCAAACCCATTTCTATTTTGGCCTCTTTACCGATGGGGTTGACATAGTCCGCTTGCAAAATCCATTGGCGTTCGAATTCGTCATTTAGTGCTTTTTGTACCTTGTTAAGTTCCGAAAAAGCAGATCCATCTGGTTTCTTCCCTTTTTGAGTATAGGTCTGATCCGATCTTTCCCAATAATCTAAGTAGCGCAAATCGGCGCTAAATTCTTTTCCTTTTTTGGCAAAGTTTTTCTTGAAAGTGAGGGCATATTCTCCATTCGGTTCTGCCTCTTTTTCATCTTGTTGGCGATATGTATCGCTATACAAATTAAATAAGTTTCCGCGGTAATCCAGGTAATTGAAGTCTGTAATACGTTGAACGTCAGTTCTTCTAAAGATATAGGAGGCGGTTAAAATGGTTTTGTCATTGAAAAAATAATCCGCTCCACCTCTTACATTATTAACTAGGCCAGTGACATTATTAGACGAATGTTGATCCAGGTAATTTGTCTGCTTTCCGGTATAAACTTCTTGGTAAATACTGCCTCTTCCAGGTGTCCGACGATAGAAAACGCCATAATTGATGAAGAAGTTGAACTTGTTTTTTCGGTAATTTACAATCGCTGTTCCTCCAAAATTTTCCGGATATCCTGTCGTTGTCTCAATGGCTCCATTAAAACCTTGGTTTTGGTTCTTTTTAAGCACGATATTGATAATTCCGGCCATCCCTTCAGCTTCGTAACGGGCAGAGGGATTCGTGATGATTTCGACTTTATCGATAAGATTTCCTTGCAAGGATTGCAAGCCGGACGAACCATTAATTCCGGCTAAAGTAGAGGGCTTTCCATCAATTAAAATGCGCACGTTATCACTTCCTCGCAGTTTAATAGCCCCTTCTGGATCGACTTGGATAGAAGGTAAATTTCCTAATATTTCAGAAGCCGTCGCCCCTTTATTTGCTAGGTCCGTCCCCACATTAAAGATTCGCTTGTCGAGGTTGAGTTCCATGGAGGCTTTTTGGCCTTTCACCACTACCTCATTTAAGGTCTGATTGCTTTCCTTAACGCTAATGGTTCCTAAATTAATGGAGGTCGTAAATGACTGATTTGCCATCTTCATTGCTTCATATCCAATACTTTCAATCAACAAATCATAGGTTCCAGGAGCTACTTCTACCACGAATTTCCCCTTTTCATTCCCGATTGTGCCCGTCACTAGTGAAGTACCTTTAAAAATACGTATGCTCGAAAATGGTACATTTACCTCTCCTTGAATCTTGATTTTTGTTTGGGCATAAATGCTTGAAACGCACAATAAGAGTAGTATCGGAAGAAACCGAAAGTTTTTCATAGAGGAGGTTTAGAATAGTCTTGTAAGTTATAAAGACAATTTTAGATTGTTTATACCCTCCTGACCCGATTTTATTCTTATTTTTAGCCGATATATCAACTAGCTATGAAAAAACTCGTTACGCTCCTTTTATTCCTTATTTCCTTTTACTCGAAAGCCGATTCTTATGAGGCACAAGCGAAACGGGTGACGATACATCGGGACGAATGGGGTATTCCACATATTTATGGAAAATCGGATGCAGATGCCGTTTTTGGCTTAATGTATGCTCAGTGCGAAGATGATTTCGCCAGAGTTGAGATGAATTACATGGAGAAATTGGGTCGCATGTCTGAGGTGAAAGGTGAAAAGGAATTAGCTTATGATCTTTATATTAAACTGCTAATTGATGAAAATGAGGCCAAAGAAGACTACAAAACAGCACCTATTTGGCTCAAAAAGCTATTGAACGCTTATGCGGACGGAATTAATTACTATTTACAAAAACACCCCGAAGTTAAGCCTCGATTAATCACTCATTTTGAACCATGGTATCCCCTTTTATGGACCGATGGATCTATTGGAGCCATTTCTACGGGAGATGTGACTGAACAAGAAACTGCCCTTTTTTATGGTTTACCTGCCCAAGTGGCTAGTGTGAAATACCAAAATCCAGATGAGAAGCTGACTGGTTCAAACGGTTTCGCTGTGGGTCCTTCCCTCTCTAAATCCGGTCATTCATTACTCTACATTAATCCGCACGTGACCTTTTATTTTCGTCCGGAAGTACACGTAGTAAGTGAGGAAGGGTTATCTGTGTATGGAGCAGTTACATGGGGTCAATTCTTTGTATACCAAGGTTTTAACCCTTACAATGGTTGGATGCATACTTCCTCAGAAGTCGATGTCGCGGATGCCTATGTGGAGACAACGCGCTCGCGTAATGGAAAGATGGAATACCTTTTGGATGGAAAATGGATTCCATTTCGAACGAAAATTATCAACTTGGGTTCTCGCAAAATCAAGGCCTATTTTAACCACCGAGGACCCGTTTTAGCCGCTAGAAATGGGAAATGGATTTCTGTGCGTTCGTACAATCGATCGCGGAATAGTTTAATGCAAAGCTGGCTGCGAACGAAGACAAAAGGCTTGGCTGATTACAAACGTGTCATGGACATGCGCGCTAATACTTCCAATAATACTGTTTACGCAGATAATAAGGGAAATATTGCCTATTGGCATGGGAACTATGTACCGCGTAGGGATGCTTCGAAAGATTGGGGAATTCCGCAGGATGGCTCTTCGAGTCAAATCGATTGGAAGGGACTTCATTCTGTTGACGAAATAGTTCACGTATACAATCCTGCTTCTGGATGGATTCAAAATTGCAACTCCACTCCTTTCACCGTTTCAGGAGCCTCGAGTCCTTTACGTTCCAATTATCCTGTCTACATGGCCCCAGACGGAGAAAATTTCCGAGATCGCAATGCGGTTCGATTATTCTCTCATACTGGCAAATTAGATTTACAAAGTTTAATTGGATTAGGATATGATCGCCGTTTAACGGCTTTCGAAACATTACTGCCAGCCCTTATTCAGGCGGCAGGCTATGAATCAGATTTAGCAGATGTTGTGAAAGAATTAAAAAGCTGGGATTATAATGCCTCTACAAATTCAATAGCCCAAACGATTGCCGTTCGTTGGGGCCTGAAAATAATGCCTAAAATACCTAAACCTAAGCAATTTGGGGGAGAGACGGAAGTGGTTCAAAATATGGAAAACTATGCCAAGACGGGATCTACATCCGAAATGGTGCAAGCATTGAGAGAGGTTTTAGCTGAATTGAATAGAGATTTTGGCACTTGGCGGGTTGCCTGGGGCGAATTAAATCGCTTCCAACGCGTTTCAAATGGTGATGCCTTGCAAATGGATGATTCGAAACCAAGTATTCCCGTACCCTTCACTTCATCCGCTTGGGGACAACTACCCTCTTACACCAGCCGATCGATTCAAGGATCGAAAAAATGGTATGGGGTGAATGGAAATAGTTTTGTGGCGGCGGTGGAATTTGGACCAAAAATAAAGGCCTATTCTCTATTAGCTGGAGGTGAAAGTGGCAACCCGGCTTCTTCCCATTTCTTCGATCAAGGTCAAATGTATGCCGAAGGGAAATTTAAGGATATTTATTTTTATAAAAGTGATGTATTGAAGCACGCTGTGTCTTCTTATCATCCTTAATTATTGTTATATTTAAGGCTAATTTATAGCCGTTAACTAATCAAATGCCTAATCAAATACAAGCCGGATTCGAGTTTGAAGCCATCTTCCAAGAGGCGGCTATTGGTATTGTAGTAACTAATTCAAAGTTTGAAATATTACTTTCTAACCGATTTGCGAATCAGTTGTTTGGATACGAATCGGACGAATTGCTTGGTGAAAATATTTCCCTTTTAATCCCCAACCATCTAAAAGATAGACATCACGCTCATCTCCACAATTTAGGCCATGAAAAACCTATTTCAAGGCCTATGGGTATTGGTCTAGACTTAAAGGCTAAAAGAAAGGACGGCTCCTTATTCCCTATCGAGATTTCTTTAAGTCACTTTAAAGCAAGTGATTCGATGCACTATATCGCCTTCGTGAGTGATGTAACATTAAAGCGAAAAGTAGAAATGGAGTTGATTCTAAAGAATCAGCAAATCAATCAGTTGAATGAAACCTTAGAGCAAGAAGTGGCCGCTAGAACTCAGGCTCTTCAAAATACGCTAGATAAACTAGAGGTCAATGCGAAAGAACTAGAGATATCCTTGGAAAAGGAAAAAGTGCTTGGGGACCTGAAGACACGCTTCGTTTCTATGGCCTCTCATGAATTCAGAACGCCTTTAACCTCGATTTTGGGTTCTGCGACTTTGATTGAAAAATATACCCAACTGGAGGATCAGCCTAAAAGAGAGCAACATATCAATCGTATAAAATCGTCTGTGAATCATTTAACAGAGATTTTAGAGGAGTTTTTATCGGTCGGAAAATTAGAGGATGGTAAATTAGAAATTCATCCAATCGAGTTTTCAATACGTGACTTTTTACAAGATATCGTATCGGATTTTAGTACCTACCAGCAGGTCATTCACCTGAAATTAGAGGAAGATTTCTATTGTGTTCAAGATGCATCGATTTTACGTAAAGTAATATTTAATGGCCTATCGAATGCCTTGAAATTCTCACAGAAGGAAATCATCTTGAAGGTGGAGAAACAGGGGAATCAGGTTTTGATTACCATGATTGATCAAGGGATAGGGATTAGTGTAGAGGACCAAAAGCACTTATTCGAGCGTTTCTTCCGAGGTGGTAATGCCACGGTTATTCAAGGAACTGGTTTAGGATTGCACCTGGTGGATCGCTACATGCGATTGTTGGGTGGAAAAGTGGAAATTAAAAGTGAATTGAACAAAGGAACAGAACTTTTGATACAATTCCCGTTGAACTAATAGTATGAGCAAGCGCATTTTAATCATTGAGGATAGTGTGGATATTCGGGAGAATACCGCTGAACTTTTAGAATTATCAGGATTTACGGTAGAAACGGCATCTGATGGTTTGGAAGGGGTAAGATTAGCCCGTTCTTGGAAGCCAGATTTAGTGATCTGTGATATTATGATGCCTAATTTGGATGGATTCGGCGTGTTGCAAGTCTTCTCTAGTCAACCGGAGCTAGCCTCGATTCCATTCATCTTCTTGACGGCTAAAACGGATCGCGCAGATATGCGAAAGGGAATGGAAATGGGGGCGGATGATTATTTGACAAAACCCTTTCAAGAAGTCGAATTATTAAAAGCCATCGAAGCGCGCTTAAAGAAAACCAAAACGATTGCTCCTGTGATTGAATCGGTTTCGGATGTTGCTTCCGTGCATGAGGCTTTAGCGTTTTTAGATTTACCCACTTGGGAAGGTGAAAAGAAAATACAAACGCACGCGAAAAAACAGGTGATTTATTCAGAAGGAGATCATCCTATTCGTTTGTATTATTTAGCCAAAGGGAAAGTAAAAGCCTACCATACGAACAGGGAGGGTAAATACTTCATCACTTCATTTATTCAGGAAGGGGAATTTTTTGGCTTCGTTGACATCTTAGAAAACCAAGTTTACCGCGAAAGTGCAGAAGCTTTAGAGGAATCACAAATCATCAGTGTTTCAGCTGTCGATTTTCAGCAACGAATTAAGGAAAACATTCACTTGGAAGTCTTTTTCAGAAAAGCCCTAACCAGGTATTTATTGAAAAACGAAAAGCTGATGGTCGAAATGGCTTATCAAAGCCTACGCATGCGGGTAGCCATGGTTTTAGTCGAATTAGCTAAAACCTACGGCGCTTCTATGTCCGAGCCTTTGGTGATCAAACTTTCACGCGAAGATCTTGCTTCTCGCGTAGGAACAGCCACCGAATCTGTTATTAGGACCTTAAGTGATTTCAAGAAGGAAGGCTATTTAGATGTCAAGGGAGGTGAAATGACCTTGAAGAACATCGAAGGACTAGCTAAACTCAAATATTAGCTAAACGGATGACAGATAATTGGACTGAGGCTAGAATGGGCTAAGTAGTCAGAATAGGCCATTCCGATTCCCCAAGCTCCCCTAAAGAGTAGAATTCCCGCCACTAACCAACCTAAGTAATGAAAGATGGGCTGTTTCTTTAATTTGGAAGATCCCCAAAGATATAGCTGAAGCGCTGGTAAAGTCGCCATTCCTA
Source organism: Cytophagales bacterium (assembly GCA_028868395.1). The sequence continues at coordinate 7,186 of JAGWUO010000045.1, forward strand.
AAACGACCATACTAAAAGCTCCTAAAATAGGTGTTGGTTGAATCAAAGCCACACTTAAACCTGCGACTACTAATCCACAAGGCAATAATCCATTGGCCATTCCTAAAACAAAATAGCCCATTGGTCCCATTTTTGCTCCTATTTTCTGTAATCTCTTTCCGATAGATTGATGTAAAAAGGCGAGTGGCCCCTCTCCTATGTTTTGGCTTAGAATAAGCAAAATCAATACTCCTGCTAACAGATAGTAGTAGGTCCAAATGGAGGGGAATAACCAAATAGAACCGATGACTGCCACGAAATAGCCAAGTATTCCATACATGACTATTCTCCCCAAAGGATACAAAAACAGTCTAAAGGGCGAATTACCTCTCGCATTAATTTGAGCCACGATGGGACCACACATCGCGAAGCAATGCCAGCTACCAGCTAAACCAATCAGAAAGGTGTAATACCAAGT
>JAGWUO010000046.1 GCA_028868395.1 Cytophagales bacterium
GATGGTTTCAATACGGCTCCATTCGGCGCTAAATTACCTCTGACCACTGCTATTCCAGAATCGGGTTTGAACGGAGCTTCAAACGAAGAAATGATGCTTGGGTCATAAATAGGCGTATTATCGATGTTTTCACCCACCGACTTACCATTTACCGTCACAATTGACGTGTGTAAATGTTCTTTCATTTGATTCATCAAAGCCGGAAGTCCGCCTGCGTAATACAAGTCTTCCATGAAGTGTTCGCCTGATGGTTGAATATTGGCTAAAAGCGGAATATTACGCGAGAATTCATCAAAATCATCTAGTTTCAAATCAACTCCTAATCGACCCGCAATTGCTGTCAAGTGAATCACGAAATTAGTCGAGCCACCCGTAGCCGCATTGACGCGAATCGCATTTTCGAAAGCAGGACGCGTTAAGACTTTGGACATCTTCAAATCCTCATTTACCATCTCCACAATACGGCGTCCTGAATGCTGCGCAAGTACTTTTCTACGTACATCAGCCGCTGGAATGGCTGCATTTTGTGGTAAACTCAATCCCAAGGCTTCCACCATCGTCGCCATGGTAGACGCCGTTCCCATCACGGCACAATGACCTGGCGTTCTAGCCATACAAGCTTCTGCTTCAATAAACTCCTTCTGCGTTAATTCACCTAGTTTATACGCTTCAGCGAAACGCCATACATCCGAGGTACCAATTTCCTTACCTTTGAACTTACCTTTCATCATAGGACCTCCAGAGATAACTAAAGTAGGCAAATCGACACTACAAGCACCCATCACAAGAGAAGGAGTCGTTTTATCGCATCCACACATCAGCACCACTCCGTCAATTGGATTTGCCCGAATCGATTCCTCTACATCCATACTCGCTAAATTGCGGTACAACATCGCGGTAGGTTTAATCAAGGTTTCACCCAAAGACATGACAGGGAACTCCACCGGAAATCCACCTGCCTCTATAATTCCTTTCTTTACAAACTCCGCCAATTCTCTGAAGTGCGCATTGCAAGGCGTTAATTCGGACCAGGTATTACAAATACCAATCACTGGTTTACCTTGGAAATAATCATCTGGAATCCCTTGGTTTTTCATCCAAGCACGGTAGATAAAACCATCTTTACCAGTCTTACCAAACCACTGTTGCGAACGCAATTCAACTTTACTCATCTTCTTTTTCTAGGTCTAAGGTTTTAGAGAGGACAAAACTACCGTCCGCTCCATATTTATAATAACAAGCGCGAATCCCTGTAGAGATATCGGCATAAGGATCATTTTCATAGCCAAAGGAATGCACAATGGCTGCCTTTTCTAAATACAAACTATCTGCCCCCGCATATCCCAATCGCTGGCGGCCCATGATAGTGGGAAAGCGAATGTCTCGAAATTTCCGGTTTTCATATTCAAAAGCAAAGATTCGGTAGTTTTTACCCTGCCAGCCGGCTACCCAAATTTCTGGCTTCTCATTTCCATTCAAATCAGTGGCTAAGACTGTGGATGCCTTGAAATTCGCTACCTTTTTTTCTAAAAGAACTGAATGACTTTTCTCCAGTCGAATGGCTCCTGCCTCTACAGTAACTGTAAAGTCTTCAAAGGCAGATGTCAGCGCAGTGGCCATCGTTTTTGATACGGTATCATCTGCAGCAATGAGCGCTAGGGAATCTCCATATGCCTTCACCACATCCACATCTGTTATCTCTGTTTCTTCGGGTTTGTCATCTAATTCTCCTACGTACACGAATATATAGGCTAAAAAACCTAGTAAAACCACGAACAAGAAAAACTTCAACAGCCTAGCCATGTGTGATCGATTTCATGCGTTCAATTGCTTTTTCTAGAATTGCTCGTGGACAAGCAAAATTCAGCCGAATAAAATTCCGACCCTTGAATTGCTCCCCACGTAACACGTGAACACCAGCGTCCCAACATTTCTGTTGGAAATCCCCCCATAAAGTCTCGTCATATTCAATCCAGGCTAAATAGGTGCCTTCCAGAGGTTGCATCGCTAAACCGGGAGTTTCACGCACATATGCCAAAAGTAAATCGTGATTCGCACGTAAATAGGGCAGTAGCTGCGCTAACCACTCTTCCCCATGAGCATAGGTGGCTAACATCACTTCAATACTATGTCTGGATAGCATTGAGAAGAATCCAGCGGATGCTTTAGTGAATTTATCTCGAAGTGCAGCATCGGGAATGACGGCAACAGCGCCACCTAATCCCGCTGTATTAAACGCTTTAGAGGTAGCGAAGAAGCTAATGATAGGTTGTTTCTCAAATCGACCAATCGAGAGATGCTCGGACTGAGGATATAAGCGCAAATCAGCATGAATCTCATCAGAAACGATAGTAACGTTATACTTGGCACAAAGATCCACAATTCGCATAATCTCCGTTTCATTAAATATCGTACCGCCTGGATTATGCGGATTACAGAATAAAAATACTTTGGGGCCTTTTTGAAGACCTCTTTCAAAATCCTCAAAATCAAAGGTCCAGCGATCGCCTTCTTTAATCATTTCAAACGTAACGAGCGGGCAATTAACCCAACCAGCCACTAAATGAAAGGGGTGATATACAGGTACTGCTGTAATTATACCTTCCTTTTCATTCGTTAAGGCCGCACAAGCAGCGGTAATTCCGGGAACAATTCCTGGAATCCAAACTTGTGAATCAAGCGAAGTAGACCAAGAATAATCCCGTTCAATTTTATGTTGAGCCGCAATTTTTAAAGATTCAGGAACAATGGAATAGCCTAAAATACCGTGAGCCGTGATGCGATCCAATGCCTCCAAAATTTCATCGGCCACTGGGAAATCCATATCTGCCACTGGCATGGGCAACATATCTAGATGAGCAGGGTAAGTCACATTATCCCATTTGAATGAATGGGTTTGTCGGCGATCAATAATTTGGTCGAAATCGTAACGTTTATTTGGCATATTCCGGTCTAAAGACATTAAATCCTATCATTGAAGGATGATTCTTTAAATATACGGAAATTGATTCAACTGATTGACACAATTTCTGGCGATCTTGAGAAGCATGAACTAGATAAAATTGGCCCTTATGTTGGCGAATAAAGCCTACATGTTGGTAATCAAGGTCTTTCCGCTTGGACACAAAGGCGATCACATCACCTGATTGTAGAAAAGAGGACACTTGGGAAAAGGAGGCACTAGGAACATAGGTCATCGGGCCTAAATCGTTTTCCATTTTCTGAATAGCAGGGAGCACTATCATCCATTTTTTAGGGGCCAAATAATGGGACAAAAAATCCACTTTTTTAACCGCTAATACACGGAATGATGCAGGAATAATCTGTTTAAACAAGCCTTTTTCCTCCATTTGAAGAAAAGTAGCACTTAAATAATGATTTCTATTTTCGTACGAAATAGGCTTTCTGGCATAGCGAATTTGTTCTAATTCACGAAGGAATATAGAATCAATTCCTTTGGAACGGTATAAACTCCATACATTCTCCACAAAGGTCACGCAATCAAAACCCGAAAAATCAACGACAAACTTCTCTGGATTTTCTTTCGATAAAGCATGAGAGGCATAAGGAAGTCCGAAAAACTGCTCGGCAATGATCAAAGGATTTTGCTTTTCACGTGCTGCTTGAATACGAGGTATTACCACATCAGGGATTACCTGAGAAAAAGCGAGGAAAGGAAAAAGTAAAAATACCCAGACCTTCATACTAAGCCTTCTCCTTAATCCATAAAACGCTAATAGAACCCAAAATAAAGAATACGCCAGCTGCTACAATCGCATAAATCGAATTGCCTCCGTATACATATTTCACAATGGAACCACCAATAATTCCATTAACGATTTGAGGAAGAGTGATGAAGAAATTGAAAATACCCATGTAAACACCCATTTTAGACATGGGAATGGAACCAGCTAAAATGGCATATGGCATCGCTAAAATCGAAGCCCAAGCCATTCCCACACCCACCATACTGAAAATCAACATCTGTGGATCTGAAATAAAATAGATAGAAATTAATCCCAAACCACCGGCTGTCAATGAAACAGCATGCGTTGCTTTATTTCCAATTGACTTGGCAATACGTGGTAAAAAGATGGCATAAACTGCAGAAACCGCACTATAAACACCGAAAATAATACCCACCCAATTGGCCGCATTTTGGAATTCAGGAGAACTGTGATCATCCATCGGTAATCCGTATACGTGGTGCGCAATCGCAGGAGTGGAGAATACCCACATCGAGAATAAGGCAAACCAAGAAAAGAATTGTACCACCCCTAATTGGCGCATGGTGAAAGGCATTTCCTTGATGTAACGGAAAACAGACCAAATGGAATCTTTAGTCCCTTCTTCCTCAAAACCCATTGCTTCACGCTCTTCAGGAGAATATTCTTTGGTAGTTGCAATCGTCCAAATAATCGCTGAGATAAACACCGCTGCCCCTACATAAAAACTGTACAATACGTTATCAGGAATTTGGCCTTCCGCAGCGACCTTTGAAATACCAAACCAATTACCAAACATGTAGGGTAACCAAGAACCAACCACGGCTCCAATTCCAATCAAGAAAGTCTGAATCGAAAAGCCCAGCGTATTTTGTTCCTCAGGTAAATTATCTGCCACCAAAGCTCTAAACGGCTCCATCGCTACATTAAATGATGCGTCCATCATCATTAAAATACCCGCTCCCACGATCATGGGAGGGATAAAATTCGCCAAGGCACCTGCATGAGGAAAAAAGAACAAGGCCGTTGAAGCTAAAATAGCTCCCGTCAAAAAGAAGGGCTTTCTTCTGCCCAAACCATTCCAAGTTCGATCTGAATAAAAACCAATAATCGGCTGAATGATCATACCCGTTAATGGTGCGGCTAACCAAAACCAAGATAATTGCTCCACATCTGCACCGAAGTTTTGAAGTACACGAGAAGCATTACCATTTTGTAAGGCAAAGCCGAACTGAATGCCTAAAAAACCGACACTCATATTAAAGATTTGACCAATACTTAAACGCGGCTTAGTAAATGTTTTCATAGGTTTTATAGTGAAATAATGATAGCTGAATTAGAGGAAATTTGAATACGATTCCCTTCGACTTTTCCTGCTTGAGCTGCAGGAGGGACGAATGATTTAATTGTTTTAAGCGAATAGGATTTAATTCCCATCATATCCAATGCTAACGTAGGTATTTCGATGTTGAAATCGTGATTGACTGAATCGAAATTACAAATGATTAAATTGCGACCTTTATCCGTGTAGCGCAGATAGGCATACACTTTTTCTTTTGGATAAGCTGCATTCTGAGCGTATTGAAGATCAAAGAACTTTCCTTTTTGAATCACTTCGCTGGAATTAATCCAAGCAACTAATTCGGTATAGAAAGAATCTATTTCCTTTTCAGCTGCAGTTAATTTACCTCCATCAAATTTTCCGCCATTTAACCAGCGCTGATGCGTATCCACCCGATAGAAATCAAACATCGTCGTCCGATCATCTGCCTCATTAAATCCTTCGATTTCCTGTGCTTTCTCTCCAAACTCCTGACCAAAATAAATCATTAATGGTCCATCGTGCATACTAGCAGTCAGCACCATCCCTGGAATCGTAGACCAGAAATTATTTGCCGCAAAAGCAGGAGTATTTAAACGAGTCTCATCATGATTCTCTAAGAAACGTAACATATGATTGGCAAAATCACCCGATTCATTTTGCCAAACTCGGGTAATATCCGCCGTCGAAGCACCAGGTTTATTCTCCATAATATGGCGAATTCCATCGTACAAGCCTACTTTGTCATATAAATAGTCAAAACCACCTTTGAAAATATAATTTCTGTATTCTTGAGGATTATATATTTCTGCAATAAACACGGCCTCTGGATTTAGGGCTTTAACTTTAGGAATCGCATAAGCCCAAAATTCTACTGGCACCATCTCCGCCATATCACAGCGGAATCCATCCACGCCCTTTTTAGTCCAATACAACAATACATCTGTCATTTTTAACCAAGTATCGGGAATCGGATCAAAATGAGTTTGATTTCCGTGTTGAATATCGACACCGTAGTTCAACTTAACCGTTTCAAACCAATCGTGAATCGATGGTTGCGCAGAGAAAACGTTGTTTCCACTCACTTTGGCAGGAATTTCAATATAAGGGACTGTCACAGGGACTGGCGGATTCACCCCCGTAGGAATGGTAAATTGCGTACCCGGTAGATAATAGAAATTATTGGAAGGCGAGAAGGAGAGATCTTTGTTATCGTTTTGGCCAAAATCAACAACACCCGCTGGTTTTTGATCCGAATAATAGGCTCTAGCTAGGTGATTAGGGACAAAATCCAAGACTAATTTTAAATCGGCTTGATGCACGCGATCTAACATAGCAGCGAATTCTTGCATGCGCTCAGCCGGTTTATCCGCTAAAAAAGGATTCACATCATAGTAATCCTTAATCGCAAAAGGAGAACCTGCCCGACCTTTCACCACTTGAGGATGATCTAATGGAGAACCAAAAGCAGAAAAATCTTCCATGGTTGCATGCTCTAAAATCCCCGTGGTGTACAGATGAGAATACCCTTTCTTCTTTAGTGCTTGAAGACCCTTAGTCGAGACATCCTTGAATTTCGTTACTCCATTCTCCGCCGCAGAACCGTTTTTCTTCACATTGGTATTTTGATTTCCCCAAAGATGAAACATCATTTGGTACACAACATGTTTATCAGTTTTTACGGATTTCTGAGCCATAAGGGGATACATTAAGAAGGCGGACAATAGAACAAGATAAAATTTACGCATATAATTTAAAATAAACTGTCTAGCACAGCAGAAAAAGGTTTTTTGGCAGATGTAAATGTAATAATTTTGCTAATCTTTAAAACAATCCCTACCTAAATATGTCTTACAAAGCCTGCCTTTTTGATCTCGATGGAGTATTAGTTGATACAGCGATTTACCACTTCCAAGCCTGGAAAATGCTAGGAGAGAATTTCAATTACCAATTAACCGAAGAACAGAACGAACAATTAAAAGGCGTTTCCAGAGTAGAATCCTTAAATCGCATTTTAGATTGGGCATCATACTCGGCGACGGATGAGCAAAAGCAAGCTTGGTTAAAAGAGAAAAACGACAATTACCTGCACTTAATTTCGAATATGAATCCATCCGAAATCCTTCCGGGTGTAGTAGATTTTTTAGGTCAAATTAAAGCAGAAGGCTATAAAATTGCCTTAGGTTCTGCCAGTAAAAATGCAGAGATTATCTTAGAAAAAACGGGATTAATGCCTTGGTTTGATTTAATCATAGATGGTAATAAAGTAAGTAAAAGCAAACCAGACCCAGAAGTTTTCTTAAAAGGAGCTGAAGGCCTTGGTTTTATTCCGGCAGAATGTATCGTTTTCGAAGACGCACAAGCAGGGGTAGAAGCTGCCATAAATGGAGGAATGAAGGTCATTGGAATAGGAGATGCGTCTGTTTTAAGCGATGCGGATAAGGTAATTCCGAACTTTGTCGGAATAAAATCGGCTGAATTACTTCTTTTTTAAAGAAACAGCCTAGCACAGAAATGTCCAAAATTTACAATTTTCTATTTTTGTGTTATTGT
>JAGWUO010000047.1 GCA_028868395.1 Cytophagales bacterium
TTGCAGGATAAATACCGATAGCATCATTTCCTTTAGCTTCAATAAAACGAGGTGTTGTACTTCCTGTGGCTACTAAAACTGCATCAAAATCATTCGTTAAATTAGTTAGTTTCTCCGCGGTTCCGATATTTGCATTAGTAATGAAGGTTATTCCCTCTTGTTTCATTACTTCTACTCGGCGAGTAACTACCGATTTATCTAATTTGAAATCTGGAATACCATAGCGTAATAATCCTCCAATTTGATCCGCACGTTCATAAACCGTTACTAAGTGACCAGCTTTATTTAATTGAGCGGCCGCAGCTAAACCTGCTGGACCTGAACCAATCACTGCAATTTTCTTGCCAGTACGTGATTTAGGTATGAATGGAACCACCCACCCCTCAGCATATGCTTTCTCGATAATTGATTTTTCAATCAATTCAATTGCCACAGGAGGTTTATTAATTCCTAATACACAAGCTGATTCACAAGGAGCTGGACAAATACGCCCTGTAAATTCAGGGAAGTTATTGGTTGTGCTTAGAATATCATATGCGTACTTCCAGTTTTGCTCGTAAACGGCATCATTGAATTCTGGAATAATATTTCCAAGCGGACATCCATTATGACAGAATGGAGTACCACAATCCATACAACGACTAGCTTGCGCTTCTGTGTCTGCTGTAGAATTTAGTTGTTCAATTTCTTTGTAATCATTCACACGCTCAGATACGGCTCTTTTAGGAGCTAATTTGCGGTCAATTTCCAAAAATCCTGTAGGCTTACCCATTCTATCTTATTTTAAATCTACTTTAATATCTTGATACACTCTGTCTTTGTCTGCTAACACGTCTGAAATGCTTAATTTTCTAGAACTTAAGGCATTTTTATAGTCGATTGGCAATACTTTTTTGAACTGGCTCGCTAAGGCATTGAAATTATCAAATACTTGTTTTCCTTTTACGGAACCAGTCAAGCCAACGTGCTTTTCCAAATACATCAAAATGATGTTTTTATCTTCAGGCGTCAATTCTGTGATTTCAACCATTTCGCGATTTACTTTCGCTTCAAAGGTATTTTGCTCATCTAAGATGTAAGCAACCCCTCCTGACATACCTGCGCCAAAATTTCGGCCTGTATTTCCTAAAATGATTACCAAACCACCCGTCATATATTCACAACCGTGATCACCTATGCCTTCTACCACTACTTTAGCCCCTGAGTTTCTCACACAGAAACGTTCTCCTGCCATTCCGGCTAAATATGCTTCACCTGAAGTTGCACCATAGAATGAAACGTTACCGACAATAGAATTCTCAGCTGCTTTGAAAGAAGCATCTGGTGATGGATAGGCCACTAAAGTTGCCCCACAAAGACCCTTACCCACATAATCATTCGCATCTCCTTCGATTTCGAATTTGATACCTTTTACGGAAAACGCGCCAAATGATTGTCCCGCCGTCCCTTTGAATTTGATGTTGATAGTATCGGTAGGTAATCCTTTCTCTCCGTATTTCTTCGTAATCTCATTGGATAAGATCGTACCTACTGAACGGTTTACGTTAATGATAGCTAATTCACCATTAACAACTTGACCTTTATCAATCGCAGGTTGAGCTATTTTTAGTAACTCCCAATCTAATTGATCTGCTAAGCCGTGATCTTGTTCTTCAGACTTGTATACAGCTACCCCTTCTTCTAAAACTGCAGGCGCTAAAATTGGGCTCAAATCTACATTTTTGAACTTCCAATGTCCTGATAAATCTTTCATTTCTAAAAGATCTACACGACCCACCATTTCTTCTAACCTACGGAAGCCTAATTCAGCCATAATCTCACGTAATTCCTGAGCTAAGAAGTGGAATAAGTTTACGACGTGATCAGCTTGGCCAGTATATAAAGCTCTTAATTCAGGGTTTTGTGTTGCCACTCCTACTGGACAGGTATTTAAGTGACACTTACGCATCATAATACAGCCAGCAGTAACAAGAGCTGCTGTTGCAACACCAAATTCTTCCGCTCCTAATAAGGCAGCCACAGCTATATCCTTACCGGTCTTGATTTGACCGTCTGCTTGAATGGTTACACGACCACGTAATTTGTTTTTTACTAGGGTTTGGTGCGTTTCCGCTAAACCAAGTTCCCAAGGTAAACCTGCATGACGAATAGATGATAATGGAGATGCTCCTGTTCCACCGTCGTACCCTGCAATTAAGATATGATCAGCGTGCGCTTTAGCTACTCCGGCAGCAATTGTACCTACACCAGCCTCAGAAACAAGTTTCACAGAAATTCTGGCTTCTCTATTCGCATTCTTTAAGTCAAAAATCAATTGAGCTAAATCTTCGATAGAATAGATATCATGATGCGGTGGAGGGGAAATCAAACCTACACCTGGTGTACTGTGACGCGTTTTACCAATCCAATCATCTACTTTATGACCTGGTAATTGACCACCTTCGCCAGGTTTAGCACCTTGCGCCATTTTGATTTGAAGTTCTTTTGCATTCGTTAAATAATGCGCCGTAACACCAAAACGTCCAGAGGCTACTTGTTTGATAGCTGAATTCATAGAATCGCCGTTCGCCATCTTTTCAAAACGAATCGGATCTTCTCCACCTTCACCTGTATTAGATTTACCACCAATACGGTTCATGGCGATGGCTAATGTAGTGTGAGCCTCGTATGAAATCGATCCAAATGACATCGCACCGGTAGCAAAACGAGCTAATATATTTTCAACTGGCTCTACCTCATCAATGGAAATAGCTTTGCTTGACTTAAACTTCAATAAACCACGTAGCGTAATAGATTTTTTGCTTTGGTCATCAATTAGTTGTGCATACTTTTTGTAAACCGAATAATCATTCTGCTTTGTTGCTTGTTGCAATAAGTGAATGGTAGCTGGATTAAATAAGTGCTCCTCTCCTCTTTGTTTCCATTGATAGATACCCCCTACTTCTAATTTAGGTGAATCTTGCTTTAATAACTGATAGCCTGAAGCATGCTTGATTAGGGCTTCTTTGGCAATCGTATCAAGGCTAATTCCACCAATACGTGAGATTGAACCACTGAAATACGTATCGACTACCTCTTTACCTAAACCTAGAATTTCAAAAATTTGAGCTCCTTGGTATGACTGTAAAGTAGAAATGCCCATTTTAGAGAAGATCTTTAATAGCTCCCCATTAACAGCTTTGATATAGTTGTATTCTAATTTATCGTAGCTTAAATCCTTGTTGACAAAGCCTTGATCTTTCATGGCTTTTATCGTTTCGAAAGCCATGTAAGGATTCACTGCACTTGCGCCATATCCAATCAACGTAGCATAATGGTGCGTTTCCCATACATCACCTGCTTCGATAATGATACCCACTTTTGCTCTCTTCTTTGTACGAATCAAGTGATTATGAACCGATGCTAAGGCTAATAGAGATGGAATGGGAGCATGAGAACTATCAATTCCGCGGTCTGTCAATAAAATAATCGAGTATCCATCATCTACTGCATCTTCTGCGTATTGATTAATACGATCCAAAGCCTTCTTCAACACTCCCTCCTCCTCAGAAGCACGGAAAGTCATGTGAATAGACTTAGTTTGGAAATTTTCGTGATCAATCCAACGAATTTTCTCTACCTCTTTATTGCGTAGAACGGGCTGTTGAATCTCGATTTGGCGGCAGTGCGTAGGACTTTCTTCTAATAAATTAGACAAACCACCAATGTCAGATAATAGTGACATGACCATACGCTCGCGAATTGGGTCAATCGGCGGATTCGTTACTTGTGCAAATAATTGCTTGAAATAAGAAGATAAATGCTGAGCCTTTTCAGATAAGACAGCTAATGGCGTATCTATACCCATGGAGCCTAAAGCTTCCTTACCTGTCTCAGCCATTTGTGCTAATACAACGCGGATATCCTCTGTTGTAAAACCAAAGATTTGTTGTCTAGAAACTAATTCAATGGCTTTCGGTTGTCTGTATTCAGAACCTGCCTCTGGTAGATCTTCAACTCTAATTTTATTTTTCGATAGCCATTCACCATACGGTTGTTGTTGGCAAATTTTCTCTTTTAGTTCTTCGTCTGGGATGATACGACCTTGCTCCATATCCACTACGAACATTTTGCCTGGTTGTAATCGGCCTTTAGAAACAATGGTAGCTGGATCTAGATCCAATACACCTGCCTCAGATGCCATAATAACATGGTCGTCAGAAGTAACCCAATAGCGAGATGGACGTAAACCGTTTCTATCAAGTGTCGCTCCGATCATTTTTCCATCCGTGAAAGAGATACTGGCAGGACCATCCCAAGGCTCCATCATAGCAGCATGGTACTCATAGAAATCCTTTTTGTATTTCTCCATGCTTTCATTGCCATCCCAAGCTTCTGGGATTAACATCATCATAACATGAGGTAAAGAGCGACCGGTTAAATACAATAACTCAATGGCGTTATCTAATATCGCAGAATCGGACTGTCCTAAGCTACAAACCGGAAGAATCATATCTAATTCTTCTTGGGTGAAGTATTTGCTGGAGAACAAGGCAGATTGCGCTTGCATCCAAGATGAATTACCTTTTACCGTGTTGATCTCTCCATTATGTGCAATAAAGCGGAATGGTTGAGCTAATTTCCACTCTGGGAACGTGTTGGTAGAGAAACGAGAGTGTACAATGGCCAATGCAGATGTAAAATTCTCCTGGAATAAATCTAAGAAATAACCTGGAACCTGCATGGTCGTTAACATACCCTTGTAAATAATGGTACGACACGATAAGGATGCGAAGTAGAATTTATTATTTAATCCAGCAATGGTTTCATTTAATAACTTGGAAACATATTGTCTGAAGACGTAAAGTTTACGCTCAAAATCAATTTCAGTGGCACAGTCAGCCGGTCTTTCAATAAATAGCTGTTGAATAGAAGGTTCTGCATTGCCAGAATCAGCCCCCGTGATTTCCGAATTATCAACAGGTACTATTCTGTAACCTAAAACACGCAATCCTAATTTCTTGGACTTACGTTCGATTACTTCTTTGCATTCCTTGATTAACGTTTCGTCCTTTGGAAAAAACACCATTCCTACTCCATAGTTTCCTAAGGAAGGAAGTGCGAATCCTAAAGAACTCGTTTCTTCGAGAAAAAATTCATGAGGTAGTTGAACAAGTACACCCGCGCCGTCACCCGAGTTAGGATCACATCCACAAGCCCCTCTATGATCCATTCGGATCAACATTTTTATCGAATCTTGAACAATGCGATGCGATTTAATACCTTTTAAACTGGCCACAAAACCAATTCCGCAAGCATCATGTTCAAATTCTTTTCTGTACAAACCTACTTCATTCGGATTTCTCATAGGAAACTATAAATATTCTAATAATAATGATAACAAATTTAAAATAGCTGAGTGTGTTCAAAAAGCTATTTCAGGTAGATAATATACCTAATTTCAAATTTAATTAAAAATAAATTTGGCAAAACGATCTAAAGACAAAATATTCTTCTGAATTTAAAATATCAGAAAAGCGACACAAAAAATCTTGGCAAAATGCTATTTTAATCGTAATCCTCTCCGTAGGAATCACCAAATTCGCTCTCTCCTTCTGTATCATCCTCATCCTGGAACTCATTTTCCAGATCATTTAAGTAGATCGCATCGACTCCTTCTTGCACCGTATTAAGTAAGGTTAGATTATCAATTTTGGCAGCATCTAATCTTTCTGCGATGGGCTCATTTTTGGTTACGACTACAAATAAACCACCTTCATTGGTGCAAATCTTCGTGCCTTTACGGATAGCCGATACACCATAACCATCAAGTTCACCTGTTTTAGTGAGGTTTAGAATGATATTAGCATAGTCTTTCTTAAATAATAGACGAATAGCATTTTCTAATTCCTCAGAATTTGTGGCCGATAATTGTTCAGCTTTCCAATCAATAACGGCATAACTCTCGTTTTGTTCGAGTTGAAATGAATTAACGTTAGACATTTTTTAAATACTGTATGGTGTTTGTGTAAATACGGTTAGTTAAATCTTCTTGAGGTTCTTTTTTAAAAGTAAGGCCTGTGATTTCCTCGTAAAGTAGAATGTATCGTTCTGAAATTTGTTGAACAAAATCATCCGTAATCGTAGGAATACTTTGACCCTCCTTTCCTTGAAAACCATTGGCTATAAGCCATTCTCTTACAAATTCTTTGGATAATTGCTTCTGCGCTAATCCTTTAGCAAACAATTCTGCATAAGGTTCTTTATAGAAATAACGAGAGGAATCTGGCGTGTGGATTTCGTCCATCAACATGATTTTCCCGTTGTACAGGCCAAACTCATATTTTGTATCCACTAAAATTAAATTCTTTTCAGAGGCCATTTCCTGTCCTCTTTGAAACAATCGATGGGTAATAGCACATAATGCATCCATGTGTTCTTTCGAAACAATCCCTTGTTGAATGATTGCATCTACAGAAATATCTTCATCATGCCCCTCACTAGCTTTAGTGGTAGGAGTTATAATAGGTGAAGGTAATTGTTGATTTTCAACAAGCCCATCAGGTAAGGTAACTCCACATACCTCCCGTTTACCTGATTTGTATTCTCTCCAAAGATGACCCACTAAATACCCTCTAATGACCATTTCAATGGCAAATGGTTCACATTTTAATCCAAATGCAGCATTAGGATCTGGTGTGGCCAATAACCAGTTGGGTACGATATCAGCTGTTTTCTGCAAAAAATAACTAGCAATTTGGTTTAGAACCTGACCTTTATAAGGTATTAATTTAGGTAATACAACATCAAAAGCAGAGATACGATCCGATGTAATCATTAATAAATGGTCTCCTATTCCGTATACATCACGCACTTTTCCTTTATAAAAAGAGGTCTGATTAGGGAATTGATATGGTGCTTGAATCATGGTTTGGCTAATTAATAGATAAGATTTTTCTGCTTTTTCTTCATTAAATCAAGTAAAGATAAGGCTTCCTGCGTATTTATTTTTTGAGTTTGGCTGATCATTTGTGCAGAAGTGGATTGTTTCTTCAATTTGTTCTGAGGAAAATTGATTGCGTACAATTCATATGCTTTCACAAGTGTATCCATATTACCGTTTTGAATAATGGACCGATGTAGATCAGCATATCCTTCTTTTAAATGACCATTCATAGCCATAAAATAACTGTATAAAATATCATTAGTAATACTATGATCTTTTATGAAACTAGAATTAGTCAGGTTTGTGTTATGATGCGTTCTTAATTCTAAAATGGCAATAACGTGTTCAATTTCTGGATTGGTAAAAATCGATGATTTTTGAATTTGCTTCGCATGAATTAATGCTTGATTATAGTGTTGCGAACTTAGTTGTTTGTTCAATTGCACTATTTGAGCATTATATTCTTCTGATGATTTCGAAAATAAACCATCATAAAATAAAAGGAAGATATAAAACAAGGTTGAGAACATCTATATCTTAATGGCTTTTACGGTAAATACAATATCAATAAAAACGAATAGCAGTATTAAAATTACTAAATAAATGCGCACATAGGAACT
>JAGWUO010000048.1 GCA_028868395.1 Cytophagales bacterium
TTGTGAAAAACTTGAAGTAATTCTAGTTCATACAGAAAGAAAGCCTCGAATTTTTCGGGGCTTTTTTTTGTGCCTATATTTGTCAAATGATGCACCAGCCGATCTACCTTGATTATGCAGCGACTACTCCGGTTCACCCGGAGGTGCTTTCGGCTATGCTCCCCTATTTTACGGAAGTATTTGGAAATTCAGGTTCATCTGCCCATTTATACGGTTGGAGAGCAGCAGAGGCGGTAGAGCAATCGCGTGCATCGATTGCGTCCTATTTTCGAGTTAAACCTGCTGAAGTTGTATTTACTTCTGGGGCTACTGAATCTATCAATTTAGGCATTCGGGGTTTTTTACAAGGAAAGCCAAAAGGACATCTTATTACAAGTTTCCTAGAACACAAAGCTGTATTGGAGGTCTTTCATGCCCTTGAAACGGAAGGTTGGGATGTCACTTATCTTTTAGATGTGGCTGATCTTGAAAGCACCATTCGTCCAGATACCGTTTTAGTTTCATTAATGTTAGTGAATAATGAATTAGGGACGATTTTAGATTATGAGGCGGTTTTGCGCCTCTGTGAAGCCCAAGGTATATGTTTCCATACAGATGCAACTCAAGCTATTGGTAAACTCTCGCTAACTAAACTACCTCATCTTTTAAGTTTTAGTGGACACAAGATATATGGTCCTAAAGGAATAGGAGCATTAATTTCGCGAGTTCCCTTGCAGCCTATTTCTTTTGGTGGTGGGCAGGAACGTGGTTTACGTCCTGGTACTTTACCCGTCCCTTTAATCGTAGGCTTGGCAAAAGCAGTGGAGATGATTCCTGAATGGCTTTCTAAGGCTGTTTTTTACCAAAAAGCCAAAGTGCGATTAGCTGCCTTACTTCCATATATAAATTCACCTGTATATTCGGTTCCTTCCATTCTTAATTTCACTTTGAAAGGAGCTGATTGGGAACGAATGTATCAAGTATTAAATGGTTTAGCTTTTTCGAATGGTTCAGCCTGTAACGCCAAGACGGAATTACCCTCTCATGTCTTGAAAGCCTTAGGACATTCGGATGAAGATGCCTTAGCGAGTGGTCGATTTAGTTTAGGTTATTTTACCACGGATGAGGAAATTGATCGCGCCTGTGAAATACTATCTCAAAATTTACCCAAACTCCTATGAAAGAGCTTTATACGGTCATTCAGCAAGTGAAAGATTTACAAAAGTCAGGGTTGAAGTTTGTGTTAGCGACTGTTGTACGCGTTGAAGGAAGTGCCTACCGTCGTCCAGGCGCACGAATGTTGATTGCAGAAAATGGGAACTGGTGGGGAGGAATTTCGGGTGGTTGTTTAGAGGGTGATATTTTGAAAAAGGCGCAATTGGCCTTGTTTACACAGAGCTATAAAACGATAACCTATGACACGCGTGAAGAAGATCCTTTTGCATTAGGTGTAGGACTAGGGTGTCAAGGAGTAATTGAAATACAGTTAAATCCGTTTCAAGTTCAGATAAACGCGTTGGTGGATACGTTAGAGAGCCATTTAGCTGGAAATGAAGCGCATACCTTGAGAATGCGATTTTCGGAAGACTTTCAGATTGAATTATCAAAATCTGCTGCCTCACACGGAAGCCAATGGTTAAATGATGTCTTCACAGAGTATTTGCCGGCGCCTATGACGGTTTGGGTTTTTGGGAATCAATTTGATGCACAGGGATTTATTCAGCAAGCGAGTGGATTGGCTTGGCGTGTGAATTGGGTGGGAATTTTGTCCAAAATGGCATCGCATCTTACTGTTCATGGACGCTATGGTTATGAGGATCTTTGGCCTATACAATCTTCTGATTTTCTGGTCATGATGACGCACGATTTGGAAAAGGATGTCAAGATTTTGGAAAAATTGGTCTCCGCTCCTAATAAACCAGCCTATGTAGGAATTTTAGGGCCTAAGAAAAGATTTGAAAAGCTCCAAAACCATTTCAAGCAGGATTTAGTTACGCTATTACCTATTTCAACTCCGATTGGGCTAGATATAGGTGCAGAAGGACCAGAAGAGATTGCCATCTCGATTATGGCCGAAATTTTATCAACTAAAAATAACAGAAACGGCCAGCGATTGAGTTTACGAGATCGCGCCATTCACGAATAAGCATGAGTACTCAGATCAACCGCCTAAAAGAACAAATTAACCCATTACGTGATGCTTTAGTGCATCATCCGATTAATTCCTTTATTCAAAGTACGACAGAGTTAGAGGTGTTTATGAAGCACCATGTCTTCGCTGTTTGGGACTTTATGTCGCTTGTAAAGAAGTTACAACAGGAATTTACGTCAGTGGATGTCCCTTGGAATCCCAAAGGCCCAGCAGAAGTCCGTTATTTAATCAATGAGATTGTGTTAGGGGAAGAGTCTGATGTGGATCAAAATGGGGTATACATCAGCCATTTCGAACTTTATTTAAGGGCGATGGAGGAATTATCCTTTCTGCCCTCTCCTTTCTTACACGAATTGAGATCTTATGCGAATTTGGAAGAATTAGTATTGGCAATCCCTAAAGCCAATATCCCTGAATCCGTTAAGGCTTTCTTGACGTTTACTTTTACTTCGATTCAAAATAGAAGCATTGAAGAGATTGCGGCTATTTTTACCTTTGGCAGAGAAGATATCATCCCCGAAATGTTCCAGGTAATCGTCGATCAATTGAAGCGTGATTCCCCAGAAAAAGTGGAGACTTTGGTTTATTACCTAGAACGCCATATTGAAGTGGATGGAGGTCATCACAGTGAATTAGCCTACAAGATGATGGAGTATTTGTGTGGAGATGATGAGTCTAAGTGGCAGAAAGCGACTCAGGCAGCAGTGGAATCGTTGCAGGTTAGGTTGAAGTTGTGGGATGGTATTGTAGAGCATAAAGCATAAAGCACAAAGAATAAAAACGCAAAAAGCCCGATCCATCACAGATCGGGCTTTTTAATTTACCGCTTAGGCTTATTTTACTTCTTCAAAAGAAACGTCTTCTGCTCCACCGTCAGCCGATGAATCTGCTGATTGAGTTGCTTCGCCGCCTTCTGCGCCAGCTCCTGCCGCATACATCTCTTGAGATGCCGCTGTCCAAGCCGCGTTTAATTTTTCTAATCCAGCATCGATACCTGCTAAATCTTGAGAAGCGTGAGCCACTTTCAATTCTGCCAAAGCACCTTCGATGGCCGTTTTGTTTCCTTCCGATAATTTCTCACCGTATTCTTTCAATTGCTTGTCCGATTGGAAAATCAACGCATCTGCTTGATTAATTTTTTCTACTTTCTCTTTTTCTAATTTATCCGATGCTTCGTTTGCTTTCGCTTCGTTACGCATTTTCTCGATATCCTCGTCAGTTAAGCCGCTAGACGCTTCGATACGGATTTTTTGCTCTTTACCTGTTCCTTTGTCTTTGGCAGAAACGTTCAAGATACCATTCGCATCAATATCGAATGTAACTTCGATTTGAGGTACACCACGTTGTGCTGGTGGCAAACCATCTAAGTGGAAACGGCCTAATGAACGGTTATCTTTCGCCATTGGACGCTCACCTTGAAGAACGTTTAATTCTACGGATGGTTGATTATCCGCTGCGGTAGAGAAAGTCTCAGACTTCTTCGTTGGAATCGTTGTATTCGCTTCGATCAACTTAGTGAATACACCACCCATGGTTTCGATACCTAATGAAAGTGGCGTAACGTCTAATAATAATACGTCTTTCACCTCTCCCGTTAATACCCCACCTTGGATAGCAGCTCCAATTGCAACTACCTCATCTGGATTCACCCCTTTTGAAGGCTTTTTGCCAAAGAACTTCTCTACTTCCTCCTGAATACGTGGAATACGTGTCGAACCCCCTACTAAGATAACTTCATCGATATCTGAGTTTGTGTAGCCTGCGTTTTTCATAGCACGACGGCAAGGCTCTAACGTACGTTGGATTAAGCTATCTGATAATTGTTCGAATTTCGCTTTTGATAAAGTGCGAACTAAGTGTTTCGGAATTCCATCTACCGGCATAATGTACGGTAAGTTGATTTCTGTAGAAGCACTTGAGCTTAATTCAATCTTCGCTTTTTCAGCGGCTTCTTTTAAGCGCTGTAAAGCCATTGGATCTTTACGCAAGTCGATTTTCTCATCAGCGATGAATTCTTCTGCTAACCAGTTGATGATTACTTGGTCAAAGTCGTCTCCTCCTAAGTGCGTATCACCATCTGTTGATTTTACTTCGAATACGCCATCGCCTAATTCAAGTACCGATACGTCAAACGTACCACCACCTAAGTCGAATACCGCAATCTTCATATCCTTACCACCTTTGTCCACGCCATAAGCTAAAGCCGCTGCCGTAGGTTCGTTGATGATACGTTTTACTTCTAAACCAGCGATTTGACCTGCTTCTTTAGTCGCTTGACGCTCTGCATCATTAAAGTAGGCTGGAACGGTAATAACCGCTTCGGTTACGGTTTGGCCTAAATAATCCTCTGCCGTTTGCTTCATTTTTGTCAAAATCTGCGCAGAAATTTCTTGTGGCGTATATAAACGATCACCAATGCGAACACGTGGCGTATCATTATTTCCTTGCTCTACTGAGTAAGATATCGTTTTTAGTTCAGAGCTAACCTCTGAATATTTTTTACCCATGAATCGCTTCACAGATGAAATCGTATTCTGTGGATTTGTAATCGCTTGTCTTTTCGCAGGATCTCCCACTTTACGTTCGCCGTTCTCTAAAAATGCAACGATCGATGGAGTCGTACGTCTACCTTCTGAGTTTGCAATAACGACTGCCTCGTTCCCTTCCATTACCGCCACACATGAGTTGGTGGTTCCTAAGTCAATTCCAATAATTTTTCCCATGATTATTTTTAAATATTTTGACAGCATTTATACAAGGAATGTGCCATACAAGATTGCCAAAGCCTTTTGTGACATATTGTCACCTTTTGATTTTAAATCAGTGAGCTAACGGAAAAAATGGCGATATGTGGTATATTTGCATACTAAATAGTAGACAATTATGTCCGAATCAAAAGATTTTAATTGGGTAGAAGGCCCAGAACCGCATAGAGCGCGTACACGTGCCATTGTGAGAGCGCATCCGGAAGTGAAGAATTTAATCGGAAAGAATCCGATGACCTTCGTTTGGATTTTAGCCTGTGTAGGAATGCAGATCGGCATGGCCTATTTCATCAAAGATTATCCTTGGTGGGCAATTGTAGGTATGGCATGGATTTTTGGTGCCTTCCCTACACATACCTTATTTGTGTGCATCCATGAATCAGCGCATAATTTAATTTTCAAAAAGAATTCTTGGAATGTAGTAGCGGGTATCATTGCTAACTTTCCTTCCCTGTTTCCTACAGCTATTTCCTTCAAGAATTTTCATTTAAAGCACCATGCTTTTCAGGGAGTTCATGAATTAGATGCTGATTTACCTGATTATTGGGAAGCTAAATTGATCGATAATTATTTCATTGGAAAGATGATCTGGTTATTGTTATTCCCTTTCTTTCAAGGCATTCGCACGATGCGTTGTATCGAACTGGCAGTGTTTGATCGTCCAGTGATTATGAATATTATCGCGCAACTAGTCTTTGATGCGGTTATTGTGTATTTCTGGGGTTGGTCAGCCTTAGCTTACATGGGATTAAGTTTCTTATTTTCAGTGGGTTTACATCCATTAGGTGCGCGTTGGATTCAAGAGCACTTCTTAGTATTAGACAAGAACCAAGAGACTTATTCGTACTACGGAAATTTGAATGGTATTAATATGAATGTAGGATATCATAACGAACACCATGATATGCCCTCGGTTCCATGGAATAATTTACCCAAACTTAAGGCAGCAGCTCCTGAGTTCTATGACAACTTAAAGTATCACACTTCCTTCGTGAAGTTATTCTTTACCTTTTTATTTTCTCAAGAACTTGGCTTGTATTCTCGCATCGCGCGTAAAGACCGAGATGGGGTCCCATTGACGGATCAATCGATGCCGGATATAGAGCTCATCAATAAAGCTTAAGACTTTATGTAAAGCATAAAGAATAAAGCACAAAGAATAAAGATTGATTCGCCTTTGGTGATGAGTATAGAAAATGTGTTTCACGAATTCATTAAAAAAGGGATCAATACTTGATCCCTTTTTTAATACATAATTTATGCTTTGTGCTCTATGCTTTATACTTTAGAAAGTTTGCGCGCTTCTCCATGCACAAACACCGTCAACTCAGGTCCAGCCAAATTAGTGATCTCCACACCTGATTTTTTCACTGCGATGTTTAATTGATTTGCACGGAAGTTGATTTTGAAGGAGAATTCGTTCCACTGTTTTGGCAAGAAAGGATTGAAA
Source organism: Cytophagales bacterium (assembly GCA_028868395.1). The sequence goes on from JAGWUO010000048.1 coordinate 6,347, forward strand.
TGCAAGGTGTGATCCTTTAGGCGCATTCCGCCAAAACCTTTGATAATCGACATCCAGGTTCCCGCCATACTCGTGATGTGGCAACCATCTTCCGTATCGTTATTGTAATCATCTAAGTCTAGACGTGCGGCACGTGTGTAGAATTCGTAGGATTTGTCTTCTTTCCCAAGTTTTGCGGCTAAAATACTATGAACGCAAGGACTTAATGAAGATTCGTGTACCGTGATAGGTTCATAGAAATTGTAATTGCGCTCTAATTCTTCTAGGCTGAAATCATCTTCAAAGAAATATATTCCTTGTAATACGTCCGCTTGTTTGATGTAACAAGAACGAAGGATGCGATCCCAAGACCATTTTTGGTTAATGGGTCTTTCTGCTGCAATAGTATCTACTGGGGCGATAACTTTATCCAAGAAACCATCTTGTTGTAGATAGATTCCTCGTTTTTCATCGCGTGGGAAATACATGTTTTCGATGATGTGCTGAAATTGCGTTATTTCCTCAGATGAGAATGCGGTTGAAGCAATCTTTGCAGCAGCTTCCGAAGGGTAATTCTTTTGAATTTCAGAATAAACTTCTAAGGTATATTTTAAGCACCAAGTGGCGATGTAATTGGTATACCAGTTGTTGTTTACGTTGTTTTCGTATTCATTAGGCCCTGTAACGCCTAGCATAACGTATTTCTGTTTGTCTTCCGACCAGTTTACGCGTTGAGCCCAGAAACGCGCGATTCCGACTAACACTTCCCATCCGTATTCCACAAGATGTTTGCGATCGTCTGTGTAATTCACGTAATCCATAATCGCGTAAGCGATGGCACCGTTTCGGTGGATTTCTTCAAAGGTGATTTCCCATTCATTGTGACATTCTTCACCGTTCATAGTCACCATCGGATAAAGGGCAGCTCCTTTATTGAAGCCTAGCTTACCTGCGTTTTCAATAGCGCGGTCTAATTGCTTCCAACGGTAGATTAATAGGTTTTTAGAAACTTTTGCCGGAGCGGTTCCTAAATAGAATGGAATGCAATAGGCTTCTGTGTCCCAATAAGTTGATCCGCCGTATTTTTCCCCGGTAAAGCCTTTAGGTCCAATATTTAAGCGATCGTCCTCCCCTGTGTAGGTTTGGTTCATTTGGAAGATATTGAAACGAATACCTTGTTGAGCGGATGCATCACCCGAAATGATGATA
>JAGWUO010000049.1 GCA_028868395.1 Cytophagales bacterium
GCATTTTAGTCATCGCTTCGCGATTTAGTCGCCTTCGGCTTAGTCAATGGGCCAAGCGACTAAACCTCGTAGAGGTGACTGAGTCCGCAGGACGACTAAGCCGCAACGCCGCGACTAAACGACGCAGTCGTGACTAAATCGCACAGCGATGACTAAACGGCTCCGCCGTGACTAAACGGCTCCGCCGCGACTAAACCTCGTAGAGGTGACTGAGTCCGCAGGACGACTAAGCCGCAACGCGGCGATTACAAAGAAATATAATGAATATTCCCCTTCAAATCCTTCAGCAATTTCTTCGTCCTTTCTGGTCTAGCGTCGGTAATGAAGACTTGGCCAAAGTGCTCTTCTGCCATCATTTGGACCAAACGCTGGATGCGGCGGTCATCGAGTTTGTCGAAGATGTCGTCGAGGAGCAAGAGTGGTTTGCGGGGTTTAGCGGCAACAAGGGAATCGAATTGCGCGAGTTTGAGCGCAACAACGAAGGATTTTTGTTGCCCTTGGGAGCCAAATTTGCGCAAGGAGTAGCCATTAATTTTAAAATCAAATTCATCTCGATGAATTCCGATGGATGTCCGCTGCGCGGACAAATCCAGCGGTTCCGCGGCGCGCAGCGCCGCGTCTAAGCCCCCTGCTTCAAAGGTAGATTCGAGCTGAATATCGACGTCCTCGCGATCGTCTGAAAGTTTGGAATAATGAAATGTAAAACTAGGCAAAAAGACCTCGAGGAATTCCTTTCGGGCTTTTGCAAGCGATTCCCCCAGTTCTACTAAGGGCGCGTGATAACTATCTAAATGGAGGCGATCGACCTGGCCACGTTCTGCGAATTGCTTTAGCAATACATTGCGTTGCTGTACGATACGGTTGTAACGTAATAATTGATCCAGAAAGTTGCGGTCGAGCTGAGACATCATACCGTCAAAAAAACGGCGACGTTCTTCACTCCCCTCTCGTACTAAATCGGTGTCATGAGGGTCCATTAAAACCACCGGAAAATGGCCAATGTGGTCCGCTAAGCGAGGATAGGGTTTGTCATCGCGGAGGAATTGCTTTTTGGCCCCCTTCTGAAAAACACAGGTAATCTGCGTTTCGCGATCCTGCGTATCGACAAAATCTCCCTGCACTCTGAAAAAATCCTGCGTATGCTTGATGCAGAGCTGGTCCGAAATGCCCCTCGCGCTTTTGGTCATCGAAAGGAAATGGATGGCGTCCAACAGATTCGTTTTCCCAATCCCGTTCTCCCCCACAATGCAATTAATCTCCGAAATAAAGCTAAATCTAGCCTCCTCATAGGATTTAAACTGATTTACCTGAAGAGATTTGAGATGCATGGATGTAGGAATGCGATTAAAAGCGTGTAAAAATAAAGATTTTGTACTAATTTTGCAGGGATTAGCGCCGGAATTAACCCGGCATACCGCTTTAAAAATATTCTATCAAGAAGATGGCAAAGAAAAACGCAGACGCGCCCAAGTATTCTAAAGAGACTTACAAGTATTGGTACGAATCCATGCAATTACAACGCAAGTTCGAAGAGAAATGCGGTCAGTTGTACGGAATGCAGAAAATTAAAGGCTTTTGTCACTTATATATTGGACAAGAGGCTTGTTCTTCTGGTTCAAAATCTGCCCTACAAGAAGGCGATAAATACATCACAGCGTATCGTGACCACGGTATCCCTTTGGCCTTAGGAACCTCTCCTAACGCAATTATGGCGGAATTATACGGTAAAATCACCGGTGCTTCGAAAGGAAAAGGTGGCTCCATGCACATCTTCGATAAAGAAGTAGGTTTTGTAGGTGGCCATGGTATCGTAGGGGCTCAAATCCCGTTAGGTGCTGGTCTTGCCTTCGCCGAGAAATACAATAAAACAGGTAACGTTTCGATCACGTATTTTGGTGACGGAGCAGTTCGTCAAGGTGCTTTACACGAGGCATTTAACATGGCGATGACTTGGAAATTACCGGCAATTTTCGTCGTAGAAAATAACGGTTACGCGATGGGAACTTCCGTGGCACGTACATCTAACGTTACTGAACTTTACAAAATCGGTGAGGCATACGATATGCCTTCTGAGCCGGTGGATGCCATGAATGTGGAAGCGGTTCACGAGGCGGTATCTCGTGCAGCAGCTAGAGCTCGTGCCGGAGAAGGTCCTACTTTCTTAGAATTCAGAACCTACCGTTACAGAGGTCACTCGATGTCTGATCCACAAAAATACCGTTCTAAAGAAGAGGTAGAGGCTTACAAAGACCGTGACCCTATCGAACAAGTGAAACACACGATCTTAACGCACAATATCTTAACGCAAGCAGAATTAGACGAGATCGATGCTAAAATCAAGGTTCAAGTTCAAGAATCAGTTGACTTTGCAGAAGCATCTCCTTTCCCAGATAAATCGGAGGCTTACAAAGATGTGTATGTCGAAGAGAATTATCCTTTTATAGAGGAATAGTAGCCGCGTTGCGGCAGTCGTCACTGCGTGACATAGTCGCCTTCGGCTTAGTCATCGCTTCGCGATTTAGTCAATAAGTCAAAAGCTCATTCGCTCCGCCGGATGGGCTTTTTTTATGTCGCTTCGCGTCAGTCGTCACTTCGTGACTTAGTCGCCTGCGGCTTAGTCATCGCTTCGCGATTTAGTCACGACTATGTCGTTTAGTCGCTGCTTCGCAGCTTAGTCAATTCAATCGATGACCATTTTTATCAAGAACTCGAATAAAACTCTTAAGCATAAGAGAGATTTCTACTAAGTCTTTTTGCAATTGATTTGCCTCTTCTTGTGATACATAATTTAATTGAAGAGCCATATACATCATCGATTTAACTTCACTACATGATCCTAAAGAGATGAATAAAAAACGTCGAAAATCAGCATCTGAACCTCTTTCAAAACCCTCAGCTATATTATTAGAAATAGAGACTGATGCCCGCTGTATTTGGTTTTTAAATCCATAATCGACATTAATCTGAAGTAGTTTATAAATCTTTATGGCGACGATTTGAGACTTCTTCCATGCCTCAATTTCTTCAAAGTGGTATATTCTCATAGTTCAACAAGGTTACGTGATTTTTAACTATTATTGTAACAGTAAATTGATAATCAGGACTAAGCCGTAGGCGACTAAATCGCGAAGCGATGACTAAGTGACGCAGTCACGACTAAACTGCAAAGCAGTGACTAAATCGCAAAGCGATGACTAAACTGCGAAGCAGTGACTAAACGACACAGTCGTGACTAAATCGCGAATCGATGACTAAACGACACAGTCGTGACTAAATCGCGAAGCGATGACTAAGTGACGCAGTCACGACTCTTTGACTAAGCCGTGAAACGGCGACTAATATGACTATAAACTGCGACCTTGGCGAAGGCATTGGAAATGATGCCGCACTCATGCCCTACATCGACGAAGCAAATATTGCCTGCGGATTTCATGCCGGAGATGCTTTTACCATGCGCGAAACGGTAGCTTTGTGTATACGCCATGGCGTAAAAATGGGAGCACATCCGTCCTATTTAGATCGGGAGAATTTTGGGCGAAAAGAGATTGAATTGAGTTCTGAAGAGATCTATTTGCTGGTGAAAAAGCAGATAGAGACACTGAATCAAATTGTAAAAACTGCAGGAGGAACGCTAAATCACGTGAAGCCACATGGTGCCTTGTATAATACTTCGGCTAAAAATCCTGAAATCGCAAAGGCCATTGCGAAAGCGGTAAAGGATGTGAATGGAGGGTTGATTTTATTCGGTCTGAAAGGCAGTCTGTCAATCGAGGTCGCACAGGAAATGGGCCTAAAAATCGCAGAAGAGGCTTTCGCGGATCGACGCTATGAAAGTGATGGAACCTTAACTCCGCGCAGTCAGCTAGGAGCATGCTTTACAGAGGTTAAAGATGTCTTAAATCAGGTGGAAAAAATAAAGGCCGACACCTGGTGTATTCACGGTGACGGCCCTCATGCGTTGGAATTCGCGAAAGCTTTACACAGCCTTAAAACTCCACGATAAATCCAATCGTAGGCGTTACCTGCGCCTTGTCATTCAAGAATTGGGTAGGAATGGCGTTGCTACCGTCTTTGGCAATAGGTAAACCATTCGTTGTCGCAAAGGCTGAATTATCCTCTAAACGCTTGAAGGTATAGGTGGGAATTCCTGGATTCACGGCGATGTACCAGTTCGTCACGTCGAGGAACAAATCGATGGTCGTTTTCTTCAAATTGTATTTCTTGTCAATACGCACATCGCTCGAATGGAAGTTTGGGAGACGTTGTGTATTGAGACGCGAATAGTCAAAGGTGCCTTGGCCTAAAGTTAGGTAACTGGACTTAGATATTGTTTCATCATAGGGTGTGTAAGGTGCTCCGCCTTGGTAACGGAAACGAAGCCCTAGCTCCCAATTGCGTGGGAATTTATAGCCCCAAGTAACGCTCAATAAGTGTTGGTTATCCCAGCTGGAGGCGATTAAATTGCCATCAAAACCGCTGTACATACTGCGGTAATAGGTGTAAGACAAGATTCCGAATGATTTGTCGGTCAGTTTCTTTTGGGCAAATAACTCAAAACCATAGGCCCTACCTTTCCCAGAAGTGGTCACATCTTCGTTGCCCAAAATGTTAAAGTCGCCTCCTAAATTGGCTAATGATATTCCCTTAGCATTTGAAATAGGCACATTGGCATATTCTTTTACAAAGGCTTCCGCCGTGAAACGCAAGGATTCGTTGTGCAAGTATTCAAGTCCAGCAACATAATGATTACTTTGTTGGTATTTCGCATCTTGATTTACCAGTTGAGGAGGTGAATACGCAAAATTATATTGCATCGAATTGAATGGCGGGGTGCTTGCATAACCTAAAATCGTATACGGAGCTAACTTGAAATAGCGCCCCACGGAAGCATTGGCTGTCCATTTTTCAGATAGCACATAACTGGCAGAAACACGGGGTGAGATGGTTTCCAAAGGATCCATTCCTGTCGTTGTGAAGCTATTCATATCCGTGCGAAGGCCGGCACTTAGACCTAATTTGGAGTCAAAAAAGGTCTTCGAAACCTGTGCAAAAGCACCGTATTTCCATAGAGAATTCAATGGACTCCTATAAAAAATAGAAGTCGTAGGATAGGCTAAACGAATTGCAGGACTCGCAGTTATATTATTCAACACCTGATAAGTACTGTTCGCATATTCCACGAACTGCGCAGAAAGGCCATAATTGATCTTCCAGCCATTCGTGTTTTTATTCACATCCACACGCAATTTATTTTCCGTTTCGCGAGAGGCATAATCAAAATTTAATTGCGATGGATCTTTCTTTAAATTGTCCTCATAACGCAGGAAATTATTGTCAAACACATTTCTAGATAGCGCCACATTCACATAGCCATTATCCAGCAATTTCTTCAACGACATTCCCAGGGTATAATTCCACTGATTGATCAGCGGATTCGAGTTATAGATGTATAATTTCTCCGGTGTGGCTTTTTTCAGTGTGCCAAAAGAGAAGTCATCAATCGCCCCCAATCCCATCAACGAAAGTGTCGTAGTGGAATTGATTTGCTTCGTGATTTTGAACTGTGCATCCCAGAAGTTTGGGCGAATAGGGATATCTAAAGCCTGAAAAAGGAATTGCAAATACGAGCGGCGGACGGAAGCTAAAAACGTCGTTTTACCTGATTTGGAAAGTGGCCCCTCTGTTGTTAAAGCGAATTCAGTCGCGCTTAAACGCGCATTTCCTTGGAATTTATTCGGATTTCCGGTGCGTTGTTTGAACTGGAAAACGGAACTTAAGGCATTGTCATAACGGGCATCAAAGGCGGAAGAGCTCAGTTTCACATCCTCAATAAAGGAAACGTTTAGAATCCCTTGTGGACCGCCGCTGCTGCCTTGTGTTTGGAAGTGATTTAAGACTGGAATTTCAATTCCGTCTAAGTAGTAGACGTTTTCGTTCGGGCCTCCACCGCGAATAATGATGTCATTTCTGAAACCTCCGCCTTGTGGACCTCCGCCTACCCCGGGTAGGGTTTGGATCACTTTGCTGACGTCGAAATTACCGCCGGGATTGCTCTTTATCTCTTCTGTCGTAAGCCGTTGAACACTGAGAGGAGATTCTAAGGTGGCGGCTTTGGCAGTGCGGCGGTTTTGGGTGACTACCACTTCCGTTAATTCTTGGTTAGAGGGTACTAATTCAATGTTCAAATAATTCTCGTTACCGGCATTGATGATCACGTTGAAGGCGGTGTATTTCTCATAGCCTACCGCGGAGAATGATATGTTGTAGGTTTTTAGGGCCAAACCCGTTAAACGGAACTTTCCTTTGTCATCTGCGTTTACGCCTTTGGTAGAACCGTCGAGCGATACAGAAACTCCAGCAATAGGTTTTTGGGTTAATTGATCGACGATTTTACCGGAGATGCGGCCGTTGTTTTGGCCCAAAACCGAAAAGGAAAATAACAGCAATAAAAGGACATTTTTCATCATAGCCCTATAACCAATAACTAGCTATAAATGTTTCTTTGCAAGAACGCATTTTTCCATTTGCCTTGCGGATCCATCTTCTTCGCTAGGGCTAAGAAATCTTTGAATTTAGGGTAGCGACTTTGCACTTCCGCAGCCGGCATCGTGAAGATTTTGCCCCAATGCGGCATCGCACCCAGAGGTCTCAATTTCGCCTCCACCTGTGGAATGACTTTCATCACTTTCTCTACTTCTTGCTTCCACGTGAAGTGAATGGCGATGACATCCTTTTTATAAGCTGGGCTTAACCACAATTCATCGGCAGCAATACTGCGCACTTCGGTCACAAACAAAACGGGTGAAACAATCTCGTGCAAACTTTCCACGGCCATAATGGCCTTATAGGCATTTTCGCGTGGTACGAAAAACTCCGTCTGCAATTCCGCTCCATTGCTCGGCGTGAAGCCCATTTTGAAGTGTGGCAAACGCTCGTACCAAGGTCCTGGAACGCCCATTTGGTCCGTGCAATTCACCGGAGAATTCACCTTAATTGGGTGCAAATTAGTCGTCGCGGGTGTGGCTCCGTAGAAATTCGTTTTAGGCACTACATCGCCCACTTTCTTCTTCACCCATACCTGGTTGATATTTTTATCAAGCCAGTGCGTAAACATACTTACGCTGTAACCGGCGGAATAAATCTCGTCAAAATGATGCTCTAGGGCACTCATTGGCAGGTTTTCATACACCTCCTGCGTTACTTGAAAAGTCGGCTGAATGGCTAAGGCAAGCTTTGTCACAATGCCCAAAGCCCCAATATTCACCACCGCCCCATAAAATTCTGGATTCGTCCTATCCCACTGAACCAAGGTTCCGTCTGCTTTCATGATTTCAATCGCCCGAACCGCGGACGAAAGATTCCCCGTTTTACCTCCCGAACCGTGGGTCGCCGTAGCGCAAGCTCCCGCTACCGAAATATGCGGCAACGATGCCAAATTATGAATCGCATAACCCCGCTGATCGATGTATAATCCTAGCGTCCCGTATTTAATACCTCCTTCAA
>JAGWUO010000050.1 GCA_028868395.1 Cytophagales bacterium
TTGGCAAAATTGAGGCAAAAATACAAAATTATACGGAACATCTCACGTGAAGATTTGTATTCCGAACGCAATTAACTAGGTTTGAATATGAAGAAGGCCGAGATTCGAAAAATAGTGTTGGCGCAGCGCACTCAACTAGCGGAAAAAGAATTCCTCGAGCGCTCCCAGCGCGTTATCGAAACCTTGGCTCCTTTATTGACTCCAGGCAAAACCATCGCCAGTTTCAAAGCCATCCCCCATCGGAATGAGATTAGTTTAGATTCACTCGAAGGTAACTTCGCTTTTCCTCGGGTGATTTCGGCCGCAGAAGGTTCGATGGAAATGGTTCTGGCGGCAGAATTCGCGAACTCTGCCTGGGGCATTCCGGAACCTCTAGGGGGCACCGTGGTAAAACCGACTGATTTCGATATTGTGTTAATCCCACTTCTAGCATTCGACAAATACGGACATAGAGTAGGCTATGGCAAAGGCTTTTATGATCGATACTTGGTGAATTGCAGGCCAGATTGCCTGAAAATAGGCATCAGCCTTTTCGATCCAGTGGACCTTATTGAGGAGGTGGAAAGCCATGATATTCCCTTGGATATCGCGATTTGCCCGGCGAAATTGTACGATTTTCGCTAATTTTCCTTTCGATTCCCCATTTTAAGCCCTAATTTTGTAGGCTAAAATCCCAGCTTTGCTTTGAAAATCAGGAGCTTAATTTTCTTTTTACTAGTAGCCACAGGCAGCGCGATGGCGCAGGAAAAGAAATTGCTTCCGATTGAAGAAGTGCAAGGGGTTTGGACGAGGAGATTTATGTATGACAGGCAGCTGATTGACCATCCTTTGGCCTTACAAATACCTTTAATGGAGGCCAGAGACCCAGAAGTCAACGTCGAATTCTTGAAATTCAAACGTCAACGTAAACTTTCTAGCTGGTTAGCCGGTTTCTCTACTGTGTTCGCTTTTTCTACTTATTTGAGTAAAGGAAGCATATCAGAGGGCTTTTACTGGTCAGCGGTGGGCGGCGTGGCGTTAGCAAACGTCTACATCGGAACCGTTAGTAATAGACACTTCAACAAAGCGTTAAAACGATATAATGAATTAAGTAAGGCTCAAATGGGCCTAAAATTAAGCTCTTCGGGGCAAACAGGAGTATCAGTAGGAATCACATATCCATTATAAAATAAAAAGAATGAAAGTTGCAGTTGTAGGCGCCACTGGACTAGTAGGCGGAGAAATTTTGAAAGTATTAGCGGAAAGAAATTTTCCTGTTACGGAGTTAATCCCGGTAGCATCCGAGCGTTCGATCGGTAAAAAGGTGAATTTTAAGGGCCAAGACTTCACGGTAGTAGGTTACGAAACAGCGATTTCGATGAAACCAAACGTGGCAATTTTCTCTGCTGGTGGAAGCAGTTCACTAGAGATGGCTCCCAAATTTGCGGCGGCCGGCATCACCGTAGTGGATAACTCTTCCGCTTGGCGTATGGACCCTACTAAGAAATTAGTCGTTCCAGAAATCAACGCGAGCACCTTAACTCCAGAGGACAAAATCATTGCAAACCCGAATTGCTCGACCATCCAAATGGTAGTCGTGTTAAATCCTTTGCACAAAAAATACAAAATCAAGCGTGTGGTCGTTTCCACTTACCAATCCGTAACAGGTACTGGTAAAGCGGCGGTCGATCAATTATTCGATGAGCGCGCTGGAAAGACGGATTATGCGAAAGTATATCCACATAAAATTGACTTAAACGTACTTCCTCACATCGATGTTTTCCAAGATAATGGCTACACGAAAGAGGAGATGAAGATGATTTTAGAGACGAACAAAATCATGATGGATGACTCCATCAAGGTGACAGCCACGACGGTTCGTATCCCTACAATCGGAGGACACTCCGAAGCAGTGAATATCGAATTCGAAAACGATTTCGACTTAGCTGAAGTGCGTGCGATCTTAGAAAAAGAAGAGGGAATTATCGTTCAAGATGATCCGAAGAACTTATTGTATCCGATGCCGATCACGGCACATGGAAAAGATGAGGTTTTCGTAGGACGTATTCGCCGCGACGAATCTCAAAAGAACTCCTTAAACCTTTGGATCGTTGCTGATAACTTGCGTAAAGGAGCGGCTACGAATGCAGTTCAGATCGCAGAATACTTAGCGGCACACCACTTGATCTAATGACTAGACTCAGCGTCAATATTAATAAAATTGCCACCTTGCGTAACTCGCGAGGTGGCAATAACCCGGATCTAATCCAGGTGGCGTTGGATTGCGAACGTTTTGGCGCACAGGGCATTACGGTGCACCCGCGTCCAGATGAACGTCATATTCGCTACGCGGATGTGTATGCCTTGAAAGAAGCGGTGACGACGGAGTTTAATATTGAGGGTAATCCGATGGAAGCCTCTTTTGTGGAATTAGTTTTAGCTGTTAAACCGGAGCAAGTGACTTTAGTGCCTGATGCATTAGGCCAAATCACTTCCAACCACGGCTGGGACACCATTCAACACCAAGAATTATTAAAGAAATTGATTGCGCCGTTCAAGGAAGCCGGCATCCGCACATCCATTTTCGTGGACCCAGTTTTGGAAATGGTTGAGGCCGCTGCCACGACAGGCACAGATCGCATCGAATTATACACGGAGCCCTACGCAACTGATTTTCCTACAAATCCGACGCAGGCCGTTGCAGCCTACAGAAAAGCAGCTTTTAGAGCCCACCAATTAGGCTTAGGCATTAATGCAGGCCACGATTTAAGTTTAGAGAATCTAGCCTTTTTCCAGGCAAACGTCAATCCTTTGGACGAGGTCTCCATCGGACATGCACTCATTTGCGATGCTTTGTATTACGGATTAGAAAACACCATTCAACTCTACCGCAGACAATTGAAATAAAAAAAGGGCTTCGTTATGTAACGAAGCCCTTTTTTTAGGAATGGAGAATCCGTTATTCCACATCTCCTGTTAATACAACAGCACCACCTGCTACAGATAATTTGATAGTCTTTACTTTTCCAGCCGCACGACCGAAAGTAATTTCAGCCTCATATCCTTGTAAAGTAGCAGCAAACGTATCTGGCGTAGAAGCTGGTGTTAAAACCGCACCTTCACCAGGATTTGAATCTGAAGAGATTAATAATTTGCCGTCTTTTGCCGTAACAATCATTTTCTTCACATATTCATTATCTGCCATTTTATAAGAAGCGGCATATTCAGATCCAGTAGATGCAGCAGCTCCTGCTTTCACACCTTCCAAGGTTTGACCTTGTGCTTCAATTTTTAATTTAGTTACCGCACCGCCTTCACGCGTAAAGGTGATATCACCACCCATTCCACCTAAAACAAAGGCGTCTGGCTTAGAACCAGCCGTCAATTCCGTATCTGGGAAACCTTCCGCTGACATAATTAATTTACCTTCTTTATCGGCTAATTTTAGCACTTTTACATAAGGATTATCGCTCATTTTATATTCACCAGCATAATCAGCGGCTTTTTGAGCAGTAGAAACGAAGGCCAAACAAGTCAGGGCCAAAGCTGACACAATAGAACGTAGATTTTTCATTTTTCTTTAAAGTTTAGGAGACCAAAATTAAGGATTAAAATGAGCTTCCAAATTTTGTCACTCAATTTTATTCAAAAACAGATAAAATTTTGGATGTAAAAAAGATTTCTATAATATTGCGTCACAATCAATTCGCCCAATTAGACCCTACTGCATGAGATAAACCTCTACGTTAACCATTTTACTTTTTTATGAGCAAAATACCCGTTAACGATGCAGCGTTAATTTCCGCATACATCCAAGGTGATTCTAAAGCGTTCGAAACATTACTTCAACGCAGTAAATCTAAAGTATACACGACTATTTATTTAATTGTAAAGGACCGTTACATAGCGGAAGATCTTTTGCAGGAAACATACATTAAGGCTTTGGACGTTATCAACCAAGGCAAATACAATGAAGAAGGGAAATTCCTTCCCTGGATTGTCCGTATCGCACACAATATGGCAATCGATCACTTCCGTAAAGAGAAGCGTTATCCTAAAATTGTGTTAGATGATGGCTCGCCGCTTTGGAACAGTTTTCAATTTGCAGAAGAAAGTTCAGAGGATAAACAATTAAAAGAAGATTTGATCGTTAATATCAGGGACTTGATAAAAAAGCTTCCAAATGAGCAGCGCGAAGTACTCGTCATGCGCCATTATGAAGAATTAAGTTTCCAAGAAATCGCCGAATTAACCAATGTTAGTATCAATACCGCATTAGGGCGTATGCGTTATGCCCTAATCAACCTTCGTAAAATGTTAGACAAACAAGAGTTAGCCTATGACAAAAAGCTTTACCCCGAATGACCTGATTAAACACCTTTATGAACCTGAAACAGGGTTCCAGCAAACATTAAATGAAGACGAGAAGCAAGAACTTGCTCGTTTAAAACAGGTCCAAAATTGGCTGAATTCGGCTTATACAGAGCCCTCCGAAAGGAGTCTCGAGAAAATTCTCGAACATGCACGAACTACTAAAAAGCCCCTAGCGCACTAGGGGCTTTTTTATTCGAAAAATCTGGGTAATTTTAGCAAAAATCTATTTCTATGGACGCAGCTAAAGTTGATCTTTTTTTACTAACCCACGCGAAAAGTTTCGAAACGCACCAATTATCTTTCATACGAGAAAAACTTCTCGCATTGGACGATTCACAATGGATTATTCTCCAAAGTTTAAACATTAAAGATCCCATGCTAAGTCTCATTGTTTCGATTGTGGGTGGCCATTTTGGTATCGACCGATTCCTAATTGGCGACATCGGTTTGGGTATCGGCAAGCTGATAACGTGCGGTGGATTAGGAGTTTGGACAGTCATTGATTGGTTCCTAATTATGGATGCTACACGATCTAAAAATTTCGGAAAACTACAACCTTACCTCTTTTAATGAGCCGCAACAAGCTCTACATGACGATTATGCTCGCTTGTAGTGTGGGCTATTTATACTTGTGGACAGGATTTGCTATCCCCTGTTTCTTCAAAGCCATCACTGGCATTCCATGTCCTGCTTGCGGAACGACGCGCTTTTTAATAGGGGATTTCACTCATGGAAACCCTCTTGGAATCATCGTAGGTGCGGCGATGTTATTACCGATTGTTGTTATTTTAGACCTATTGACGCGTGGTGATCGCGTATTTAGACTGTATCTTTGGGTAGAAAAAAAGTGTCGCCAGCCTATGGTGGCTGCTTTTTTGATAGGTTTGGTAGTTTTAAATTGGTTTTGGACGATAAATAAAGGTTTGTAATGGTAAAGAAGGAACGATTTAAAGCATTTGTGGAGCATTTCTCCACGCGATTTCCCGAAGCGGAAACCGAATTGCACTATTCGAATCCCTTTGAATTATTAGTTGCCGTCGTTCTTTCTGCTCAATGTACTGACAAACGCATCAATCAGGTGACTCCCGCCCTTTTCAAGCGTTTCCCAGATGCTAAATCCTTGGCTGAATCGAGTGTAGAAGAAATTTTCTCCTATATACGCTCCGTTTCCTATCCGAATAATAAGGCCAAACACCTTTTAGGTTTAGGCCAAAAGATCACCGACCAATTCGCAGGCGAAGTGCCTGAAACGATGGAAGACTTGCAAAGTTTACCAGGTGTGGGCAGAAAAACGGCAAACGTCATTGCTTCCGTCATCTATAACCAACCTGCCATGGCTGTGGACACTCATGTTTTTCGCGTGTCTCAGCGACTGGGTCTGGTTCCTAAAACCGCTAATACGCCACTAAAAGTAGAAATGGCCTTAATCAAAAATTTACCGGAGGAGGTTATTGCGACAGCACACCATTGGTTGATTTTGCATGGCCGCTATATTTGTTTAGCTAGAACACCTCAGTGTGCAAAATGTGACATTACCCATTTTTGTGCCTTTTACCAGAAAAACCACAAGCTATGAGTCCGATTGAGATTTTGGCAATCATAGCTTCACTAGGTGGCGTAGTTCTAAGCATGGCAAAGAAGAGCCTGGCGTGGGTGTGTAACATCATTGCCTCAGGTCTTTACGGATACGTTTTTTATCAAAATGGCCTGTATTCCGATATGGAATTACAAGGTTTTTTTATTCTCATGGCCCTATATGGGTGGTGGGGCTGGTCTCGTTCGGAGCAAAATTGGGTACCTGAGAAATCAAGCCTTCAAGCCTTATTGTTAGGCTTTTTGGTGGCCTTGCTTTTCGGCGCTGGTTCCGGCTTTTTACATCAGCAGTATTTACCCTCCGTGAGTTTTCCGTTTCTGGACGCTACCTTAACGGGCGTGAGTATTTTTGGCACTTGGCTAGCAACAAAACGCAAAATCGAAAACTGGATTGTCTGGATTGGGGTGGATATAGTATATGTAGGGATGTATGTAAACAAAGGGCTATGGGGAACGGCGGCACTCTATTCGGTCTTTATTGCTTTGGCCATAAAAGGCTTTATCGACTGGCTTAAGCCCCTGAAAAACAGGGCCTAAAAAATTTGTCACAGATTTTATTCGATTCATTACTTAATTAAGCTCAGCCTTTTTATATTTGTGTAAAGGTAAAAGA
This sequence comes from Cytophagales bacterium, assembly GCA_028868395.1. Next base: position 6,560 of record JAGWUO010000050.1, read on the forward strand.
CTACAATTTAGATAGATTTATGGCAAACGAAGAAAAACAAAGATACTCTGCCGAAGAATTAAAAGAGTTTGAAGCGATTATAAAGGCCAAATTAGAAGATACTAATGCGGAATTAAAATATTTAAGAGAAGCTTTAAGTAAGAAAAATGATACGGGTACAGACGCGACTTCCGGAAACTCAAAAGTGATGGAAGATGGCGCAGACACTGCTGAAAAAGAAAACTTAAATCAACTAGCAGTTCGCCAACAAAAATTCGCAAAGAATTTAGAAAATGCATTGATGCGTATCAAGAACGGAACGTATGGTGTTTGCATCGAATCAGGAAAGCTAATTTCTAAAGAACGTTTACGTTTAGTGCCACATACACAGCACTCGATCGAAGCGAAGTTAAAACAAAAATAAACGATGGGTTTTTTCGAAAACAACCGCCTAGTTGAATTAATAACAGACTATCTCAAAACTCAATTTGAAATAATCAAGTTAGATATTCAGGAAAAACTAGAGGAAATCTTTATCCGGATTTTCAAACTTTTCCTTGTGGCAACGGGTTTCGGAATTACCCTATTTTTCCTTCTTTTGGGAGGATCAGAATGGATCAATGAGGCATTGGAAAGTCGCTTCTTAGGTTATTTCATTGTGGCTGCCATCATCGGTGTAGCTAGCCTTTTTCTTTTCTTATCCCTAAAGCCTACGAATAATGAGTCAGAATAAAGAGAAGAGAGCTGAATTAGAAAGCCAAGTAGCCGAAATTCAAGAGCAATTAACTGAGACAGTTTCCGAATACAAAAAAATTGGCAATCAGATGCTGATCGCTGGAGGCATTGTAGCGGGAGGATATTTGCTTTATTCCATGTTCTCTGGCTCGAAGAAGAAAGGCTCTTTTGTTAGCGATGCCATTAAATCATATGCTCTGGCACTTGCTCTTTC
>JAGWUO010000051.1 GCA_028868395.1 Cytophagales bacterium
GATTACTTATACCGTAACGATGGAGGCAAATTCGTAGATGTGTCGAAAGAGTCCGGGATCTACCAAGCAGCGATGGGGTATGGTCTAGGAATTTCTGTGGCGGACATTAACAATGATGGCTGGTTAGACATCTATGTGAGTAATGACTTCCACGAGGATGATTATTACTATATCAATCAAAAGGACGGTACGTATAAAGAGGGTATTCGTGATCATTTCAAGCACTTGAGCCGTTTCTCGATGGGGTCTGATGTGGCGGACATTAACAACGATGGATTCCAAGATGTGATGACGCTGGATATGTATCCAGATGACGAGAAAGTGGAGAAATCGTCTGTAGGAGAGGATCCGTTAGACATTTACATGTACAAATTGCAGTTCGGTTATTTCAATCAATACAGCCGTAACTGCCTTCAGTTAAATATGGGAGGCCAAAAATTCTCCGACATCGCTGCCTCTTCTGGAGTCGCTGCGACAGACTGGAGCTGGTCGACGTTGATGAACGATTACGATGGCGATGGCATTAAAGATATCTTCATTTCGAATGGTATTTTACGTCGCCCGAATGACTTGGATTATCTGAAATTCGTGATAGGTGATTCGCTGCATTATGGCTTGCCTACGTCTGAGAAATTAGATCAGCAAGCGATTGATTTGATGCCGGATGGTCGCGTACACAATTACATTTTCAAAGGCGCGAAGGATTTGCGCTTTGTGGATAAATCTTTGAAATGGGGATTTGAAGACAAAGGCGTTTCTAATGGATCGACGTATGCGGATTTAGACAATGATGGCGATTTGGATTTAGTGACGAACAACCTGAATGAAAAGGCGAGTGTTTACCAAAACAACAGCCGCCAATTATTGAAGCATAATTTCGTCAAGATTAAATTCAAAGGCGAGGGTGGTAATACCTTTGGTGTAGGGGCGAAGGTCATCTTGAAAACGAAGGACGGCCAACAATTGCAGCAGATGATGCCTACGCGTGGCTTTATGAGTTCGGTGGAACCTACTTTGCTTTTCGGAATTGGTGATTTACAGCAGGTGGATGAGATGCTCGTGATTTGGGAAAATGAAAAAATGCAGATCGTTAAGAATCCAAAGATTAATACCACCTTAACGATGGAGCAAAAGAATGCGAACGTAAACGTGAAAGATTACGTGTTCTCTGCGCCGGTGAAACCACTTTTTGAAGAGGTGACTTCTAATCTGAATGTGCCGTATCAGCACCAGGAGAACGTGTATTTTGACTTCAATCGCGAATTGTTAATTCCATTTAAGGTTTCGATCGAAGGACCAAAAATCGCAGTGGGTGACGTGAATGGCGATGGTTTAGAGGATGTCTATTTAAGTGGTGCGAAATACCAGGCGGGTCAATTGTTGTTGCAAAAAGGTGCTGGCTTTGTAGTTTCGAACCAACCGGTTTTCAAGGCGGATTCATTGTATGAGGATGTAGATGCGTTGTTCTTTGACGCGGATGGTGATAAAGATTTAGATCTTTATGTAGTTACGGGTGGGAATGAATTCTATGACCAAATGCCGGAGCAATTCGATCGTTTGTATACGAACGATGGGAAAGGAAATTTCACCCGAGCGATAAATGCGTTGCCTCCGATGTACGATAATAAATCGGTGGTACGTCCTTGTGATATTGATCGAGATGGCGATACGGATTTATTCGTAGGCGGTCGAGTGGTCGGATATTCCTATGGCGCTTCTCCGCGTTCGTATTTATTAGTGAACGATGGGAAGGGACACTTTGCGGACAAGACGGTGGCTCTGGCTCCTGAATTGCGGGAAGCAGGAATGTTGACGGAGGCGATTTGGGCAGATATTGATACAGATGGAGATCAAGATTTAACGGTTGTGGGGGATTGGATGCCCATTAAGACTTTCGAAAATAATAAGGGCAAATTCAAATTAATCGAGAACGGGTTGGAAGAGAAAACGGGATTCTGGTCAGGTATTACGGCGGCAGATTTTGACAAAGATGGTGATCTAGATTTCATCGTGGGAAATCTGGGTACGAATACGAAATTGCGTAAGGAACTAGATGGCCAATTGCGGATGCAGATTAAGGACATTGATAAGAATGATACGAAGGAGCACATTGTTTCTTACAATCGCGGAAATGACTGGTTCCCCATTAACAGTAAGGATGAAATGGGGAAACAGATTCCAAGTATCATCAATAAGAAATACACGGCCTACCATATGTTTGCGGGTAAGACGGTAGAGGAGATATTTGGCGATAAAGAATTAGAGGGAGCGGATGAAAAGCGTGTAAATACATTTGAATCGGTCTACTTAGAAAACCAAGGAAACAAGACCTTCAAAATGGTAGCACTTCCGGCATTAGCTCAAGTGTCTAAGATTATGGTATTGCGAACAGAAGATGTCGATAAAGATGGAAATCTCGACGTTATCGTAGGGGGTAACTTCAATGGAGCTTCGATGTACCAGGCGCGTTATGACGCATTCTTTGGTCTAATTCTGAAAGGAAATGGCAAAGGCGGTTTCAAAACCCTTATCCCAACAGACACAGGACTGATGCTTGAAGGCGACATTCGCGACATAAAGCAGGTGAAGACTACCGCAGGAATTTTGTACCTAGTGGCTCGTAACAACGATAAACTGCAGGTGTTTAAGAAATTATAGGATGCGCAAACTGCTGGTAATTGCCTTTTTTTCGGTTATAGCCTATGGCTTACCCAGCTGCTCGAACAAGGCAGCGGAAGGGAAAGAGCTGGCCAAAACCTATTGCGCCTCTTGCCATCTACTTCCAGATCCCGCGAGTTTGCCTAAAAACGTTTGGCAATACAGCACTTTGCCTTATATGGGCATTATGATGGGGGTGGATAAGGAGATTGGGATGTTAGAAAAACCGCTTTCTGATTATACGATTCTTGGTCCTGGTTCCCAGATGATTCCAGATGAGGATTGGGAAAAAATCAAAGCGTATTATTTAGAGGAGGCGCCTAAGACCTTAGAAATGCCTGCCTACATCCCTTTAGCCACGGCTTCTATTTTTAAGCCTGAACCCATTGTAGCCACATTACCCGGAACGACCTTGCCTAATATGACGGCAGTTCGGATCGATGCACGTCGCCATCAAATCACGGCAGGAGATCAGTCGAATCGCGTGATTTGGAAATGGGATGCTACGGGTAAATTACTGGAGACGAAGAAAGATCAAGATGCCTTGACGGACATAACCTTGTTAGGCTCCGAGACCTTGTATACGTTTATCGGGACAACGACACAGGCGAATCCAGATGTGAATGGATTTGTGAGTCAAGCTTCGACCGGTAAGAAATTAATACAAGGATTGAATCGCCCCATTGGGTTGGTATCCGCTAATTTGGACGGTGAGGCAGGCGATGAATTAATTACGTCTGAATTCGGATTCAAAGTGGGTGGGATGAGCGTTTGGAAGCTGGAAAAAGGAGTCTATAAAAAGCAGGTGTTGAATCCCCAAACCGGTGCTACGAAAACGATTGTTCGCGATTTTACGGGGGACGGTAGACTCGATATTTTGGCACAATTCGCCCAAGGGGATGAGCGTATTTTGCTCTATGAAAATGTAGGTGGACTGAAGTTCAAAGAAAAACAACTGCTCCGTTTTCCCTCTATCTATGGATCTTCTTCGTTTGATGTGGTAGATATCGATGGAGATAAGGATCTAGATATTATTTACACCGCAGGCGATAATGCTGATTTTACAACGGTTTTGAAGCCTTACCACGGGATGTATGTTTTCGAGAATACCGGCGGATTTAACTTCAAGCAAAAGGCCTTCTTCTCTCAAAACGGAGCGACTAAAGTGATGCCAGGCGATTTTGATGGCGATGGTGATGCGGATTTGATTTCGATTGCTTTGTTCCCAGACGTGGCGGCTAGACCGGGCGAAGGAGCGATGTATTTTGAAAATAAAAAAGGAACCTTTGTTCCGATGACTTTACCTATTCAACATTTGGGTCGTTGGTCCGTGATGGACGTGGCAGATCTGGATGGGGATGGGGATTTAGATGTAGCTTTAGGCTCACATGCAGTGGCTAAATTCCCACAAGGAGGATTTGACCCTCAATGGAAGCAGGCAAAAGGGCTGCTAATTTTACGAAATAAAACAAAATGAAAATAAGCCTAAGGGTAATCCTATTGTTGCTACTCTGTGGCCCCATGACTTTTGCCCAGCGCAAAGGTTATGTCATATTTAGTGGGAAAATCGTCGATGTAGAGAATAAAGCACCTATTGCTGGAGCTTCGGTCTTTTTCTCAGGTTCTTCTGCTGGAGGAACAACAGATTCGTTAGGGGCGTTCACGGTGACCATTGCGGCTAGATCCTATCAAGTCATTGCGAGAAGTTTAGGTTATAAGTACAAAACTTTTCGCTTAGATCTCACTAAAAACACCCAAACTACCATCGAATTAGAACGCTCTGAGCAATTGTTAGGCGAGGTGGTTATCACCGCAGAAAAGGCCGATGCGAATGTCAATCGGGCGATGATGGGGGTGGAGAAAATGTCCTCCAAAACCTTGAAAAAACTGCCTACCTTAATGGGGGAGGCGGATGTGATTCGCAGTATTCTATTACTCCCTGGTGTTTCGACGGTAGGAGAGGGTGCCTCAGGATTCAACGTCCGCGGGGGTAATGTGGATCAAAACCTCGTTTTACTCGATGGAGTGCCCCTTTTTAATACTTCCCATTTATTTGGATTCTTCACCGGTTTTAATGCCGATATGGTCCAAGATTTGAGTCTATACAAGGGAGGAATTCCGTCCATGTATGGAGGACGGGCCTCTTCGGTATTAGATGTGCGCGTGAAGGAAGGGGATTTCGAAAAGTGGTCATTGCAAGGTGGCGTAGGACCTATTTCGTCTCGTATTCTGGTAGATGGGCCTTTGATAAAAGGAAAGACTTCTCTCATTGTGGGTGCCCGCGGGTCGATTTCGGACTTTTATATGAAGTATTTTCCTAATCCGAGTTTAGCGAAAAGCAAGGCGGATTTCTATGATGTGAACTTTAAGTTGACACATCGTTTTGGGAAGAACCAGCGCATTTCTTTGTCAGGCTATGCGAGTAATGATGGCTTCAAATTTGCACAGGATACGTTGTATTCCTGGAATACGAAGGCACTAAGCTTTAAACATAATGCCTTATTGAAAGGGGATTTATCTCATAATTTCACCGCTTTTTACAGTGATTATACGTATGGAATTGAGGGCCAAAAACAAGGCTTGGAATTCCTTTGGAAACCATCCATCATTCAAACTTCCATCAAGGAAGAGTTGAGTAAGGACTTAGGTAAATATGGTCGCTTAGATGTAGGTGCTGAATTATCGGCCATTACGAACGATGCGGGCAGTTTCTTGCCTAATTCGGCATCCTCAAAAGTAGACAAATTTGCGATGTCCACAGAGCATACGCGGGAAATGGCGGCTTATGTGGGACATAGTTTACCCCTAGGAAAGAAATTAAGTTTGGATTACGGTCTTCGCTATGCTTCTTATCAATTACTAGGTCCGGGTGATTTCTACCAATATAAACTAGGCACTCCCCGCGAAATTAATACGATCACGGACACCTTGCACGCGGCCTCGAATGAGGTGGTGGCGACGTATGGTGGATTCGAACCGCGTCTTTCGTTCGCCATTAAATTAGATACAAGCTTCTCGATCAAAATTGGCTTTAACCGTATGCAGCAGTTCCGCCATCTATTGTCTAATACGATGGCCGTTTCGCCCTCTGATATTTGGAAGAATTCGAATCAACAAATTCCTCCCCAAATCGCGGATCAATATTCCATCGGTTTCTTCAAGAACTTCACGAATGCCTCGAACGCTGTTTTCGAAACCTCTGCTGAATTTTATTACAAGAACATAAACAACGTGGTTGATTATGTAGATGGTGCGCAATTATACTTAAATCCTACGGTGGAAACACAGTTATTGGTGGGGAAAGGGATGGCTTACGGGGGAGAATTCTTTTTGAAAAAGTCACGAGGTAAACGATTGACGGGTTGGATTTCGTATACCTATGCGCGTACCTTTAGAACGATTCAGGCGAATGAGAATCAGAAGGAAGCTAATTTTGGTATACAATTCCCTGCGAATTTTGATACGCCACACACCTTTAAATTTGTGTTGAATAATCGCTGGACGAACCGCATCTCATTCAATGCGAACTTTACCTACACGACAGGTCGACCCATCACCTATCCAAACGGCCGTTACAAAATTTATTCGTTTAATGATTTGTATGATTATGCTGTGGCGACAGGTATATTTCCGCGACCAGGTTTAGACCAAACCTCTTATACTTATAATGGGACGAAGTACACGTATTTAACTTCGAAAGAGATTAAGGAATTATTAGATGGCTACTCCACCGCTTCTTTCACGCTGAGAAATGCGGAACGCATTCCCGATTACATTCGCTTAGATGTGGGTATCACGATAGATCCTAAACCTGGCAAGCGTTGGCAAGGGAGCTGGAACTTCTCGATCTACAACTTATTAGGTCGCCAAAACGCCTACTCTGTCTACTTCCGTTCTTCGACCGGCGAAATCAACCAAGCGAAAACCTACCAATTGTCGGTTTTGGGCGCTGCGATTCCATCTATCACCTATAACTTCAAATTCTAATGAGACACTTACTACTATTTTTCTGTGCCTTGTTTCTTTTGAGTTCGTGTGAGACGGAGATCGAGGATTTTCAAACCCAAAACCTGAGTTCTGCCATCGTTGTCTACGGCGAAATTTCTAATGTAGACGGCCCATATAATGTTCGCTTGAATTATGTGAGCGGATATTCCCCTTATGACCCTACTCAGTTTTCGGGCCAACCTATCACGGATGCGAATGTGCGCCTGATAGATGGCAATGGAAAAGAGACGGCTTATTATGAGAAGAGCAAAGGCTATTATTTAAGTCCAGCAGGATTTAAAGGAGAAGTAGGCCAAAAGTATAAATTACGCATTAAGCTTTTGGACGGAAAAACAATTGAGTCAAATTTTCAAACGATTACTTCGTCTCCGGAACTAGCGGAGTTTTCTTATTCCTTTAAGAATGCAACGAAAGTAGAGGACATGCGTTTCCCACTAACGGCGAGTATTAAGGATCCTAAAGCCACAGAAGATTATTATTTTGTTAAGCGTCAGGACTTCCGCCAATTCTTATTAACCTGCCCTCCTCCACCTGCGCCGCCGGCACCAGTGCCGCCATGTAATTGCAAGTGCTGGCAAGCTCCCCAGAATACACAACCGTATCTAATAGATGATTTTTTACTTAGCGGGAAGAATTTAGCCTTGGACTTAGGTCAACTTCCTTTTGAGGATTTTACGGATTGGGTGGTGCAATTAGATGTGTATTCAGTCTCCAAAGAAACGCACACCTATTGGAAGCGTTTAGAGGATCAACGCAAGTTGAGTGGGGGGATTTTTGACAAAGTTCCGGCGCAAGTGCGCGGAA
>JAGWUO010000052.1 GCA_028868395.1 Cytophagales bacterium
ACCACTTTTGAAAATGCTTTAAAACCTTACTCTCTACTCTATAAAGAATAAAGATTGTATTAAAAAAGGGGATCAATTTGATCCCCTTTTTTAATGAATTTAGTAGCGCATTTCATAAATGTATCCGCGGAGCGGATTCCAACTCTATGCTTTATTCTTTGTGCTCTATGCTTTAAATCTCTACTCTATAATCTTTTATCTCTTCACTTTTTTGTCAAAAACACCCACTTTCACCCCAATCGTTCCTGCCGCACCCGACATATCACGTGTTTTTTCTTCCCCAAAAGCGAAGCGGTAATTCGCGCCACCAAACACTTTAACATATTTGAATAGGTTGACTTCTAGATTGATTCCGGGTTGAATACCAAGGGCGCGAGGGCCATTTTGGAATGGATCGTTTCTGCCCCAATTACTACCAGATCCAGGTCCAGGTTGTGGCATCATGCTACTGGTATAGTTATAAATCATCGGATCTTCTTGCTGTACTCTACCTATGGCTAAAGGGAAACTTAAATGGAAAACCTTGTTTGCCATGGGTGTTGCTTCCATTGTAAATGCAGTAAAGCGTTGACGTGGTTCTGGTGTCATGCCATTGCGATCATCTCTTCTATCCATTGAATTAAAGGAAGCTATACCTAGGGATAATTTGTTGTTCAAATGAACTTGTACTCCCATTCCATGTTCAGGACCACCTTTGCCAAAAAGAACTTGTGATTGGAAAGATAATCCAAATGAGGTTAATTTTTGCGGTTTAAATAGCGTCTTCATCTGGGAGGTTGAGTCCTTTTTGAATTTGATTAATGTTTCTTGGCCAAAAGCTTGACCAACTGATTGAATGCCAATGAAAAGCAATAAAACAAGGCGAATTGAATATTTCATGTCTTTGTGTTTTTTTTACGAAAGTACGGTATAAATCGCAATGGAAAATAGAATTAGATGGAAGGGGTTAATTTGAAGATTAAAGGTCTTATTCTATCGATGAAGAGGAGAGGAGGATTCCGCTTAATTGGCTAGATTTGTAAAAATCAATTGTGTATGTGGCAGGCTGTCAATTATTATAAGACGAAGCGCACTTTTCAGGTGTTGTTTAATCTAATCTTGTGGGGAATGTGGGTTGGTTTGCCTCTGTTGAGTCCAGTACACCAGACTCACGAAAATGCACATCCACATCCGCATGAAAATCCAGAGTTTTCAGAGCATATATGGGTTGAGCTGATTACGGTTATGCCTTTGTTTTACGTAATTACAATCGTGCTAATTCCATTTGTATTTAAGAAGAAAGGGGTTTGGGTCTTTTTTGGAAGTTTACTATTGACTAACCTAGGTTTCTTTTTGTTGCAAATGTTGTTTCATCATCTTTTTCTAGAATTTGAACACGAACATGGAACTGCACCGGAAATGCTTGGCGCTTTTCCCTTGATCATGGTTTCTGCGATTGCAACAACGTATGGTTTATTATTAGCTTTTTTAGAACAGGAATCATTGAAGGAAGAGCAAGCCAGTGAACAGATGAAAGCTGAATTGTCCTTTTTGCGTTCGCAGATTAGTCCTCATTTTATCTTCAATATCCTGAATAGTATCGTTTATTTAATCCGGACTAAAGCCTCTGAACAAGCCGAAGACGTCACCATGCGCTTATCTTCCTTGATGCGCTATATGCTGTATGATTCGGACCAAAGCATGGTACCCTTAACCAATGAATTAGCCTATCTAAAGAATTATATTGATTTGCAAAAAATGCGTTTTGATGGCAATGTTGATTTTGATTTTCAGGTTAAAGGAAAGGCAGATGGGCATTTTATTGAACCAATGCTATTGATTCCTTTTGTCGAAAATGCCGTAAAACATGGAGTGGGTTTAGTGGATAAACCTTTTATTTATGTGAGCTTAGAAATGACAGAACACGGTTTGCATTTTCTGGTGAAAAACAAAAAGGGAAAAGAGGAACAGGTTTTTAAAGATCCGAGTTCTGGCATTGGATTGAAAAATGTGCGTCGACGTTTGGAATTATTATATCCGAAAAAACACACCTTAACAATTGAGGAGGACGAAGTTAATTTCTCTGTAGAACTAAACCTAATTTTGAAATAAGATGGTAAAAATGAACTGCATCGTTGTAGACGACGAAGTGATGGGCCGCAAATTAGTAGAAGAAAATGTGAAGCAAATTCCATTTTTACATTTAGTCGGTTCTTGTTCGAATGCGTTTGAGGCGATGGAATTGCTTCAAAAAGAACAGGTTGATTTACTATTCTTAGATATTCAAATGCCGGGATTATTAGGGACATCATTTTTGTCTTCTTTGGCCGTAAAACCCCTCGTGATTTTCGTGACAGCCTATGCGAATTATGCGGTGGAAAGTTATAACCTAGATGCCATTGATTATTTAATGAAGCCGGTAAGTTTAGATCGTTTTATATTGAGTGCAAATAAAGCGTATCATCAATTTATTGGTAAAAATGCGATCGAAAAGCAGCCTTTAGAGGATTTCTTTTTTGTCAACGTTGAGTATTCGTTGGTTCGAATTTCAATTCCCACTGTGACACATGTGGAGGGATTAAAAGATTATGTGAAGATTTATATAGAAGGGGAACGTTATCCCATTTTAACCAAACAGACAATGAAGAGTGTTGAGGCTAAAATAATGCCTCATGGCTTCATGCGGGTCCATAAATCCTATATTGTGAATCTACAAAAGATCGAATCGATCAAGCAACAGCGAATAAAAATTGGCAATTACGAAATAGCGGTGAGCGATTCACATCTTAGTGAATTAATGGAGCGACTTAACGCAAGTAGGCTAAATTAAGTTGTAGTCCAATATGAAAATTTCGACCAGGAGAGGGATTGTAATAACGTCCTCCAGTGGCATTTAAATCTGGTCCTGAAGAATAGCGTTCATCTCCTAAATTTTCAACCGAGGCCCAAAGTGTCCACTTTTTTCTGGTGTAACTAACTTTTGTATTCCAAAGTCGGTACGAACCCATTTGCTCGGTATTCGCATCATTTAAGAATTGATAATCCACAAATTGAAAATTTTGCACTAGACTTAAACCTGAAGGATGTTTCCAAATCAGGGTTGTTGCTTGTTGATAGGGTGTTGTCCCCGTCAGGAAGTTGCCATTAGCAAATCGAAAATTTTGCCAGGTATGCGATTGCTCTACTGTTAAGGTAGGGTGAATGATCCAAGTACTACTGAATTCCAATCCTTGTTGAGTCGTAGAACCTGCATTCGTGAAATAGTCCGAACCATCCGCTGCTCTTCGTACTACGATGGTTTCGTCTAGGTTAAACTGATATACGCTCAAATCCCAATTGAATTTAGCATATTTTCCACGGTAGGTAATTTCGTGGTTCCAGCCTTTCTCTGCTTTTAATGAGGTGTTGATGACACCTGTCGATGGGCGCATTTCCGAAATACTAGGAGGCGAATAGCCATGAGCGACTTTGGCAACGATACGCTGATGTGCCCCTAATTTTCGCAAGATGGCTAGGCGAGGAGAAAAAATCGCCTCATTCCCGATGTATTCGGTCCAATAAGAACTCAAGCTGCCGGAGAAAGTAAAGATCCAATTCGATAGCCCTGCATATTCATTTTGTAAGAAGAGACTGCCTTGTTGCACATGCGTATTTTGGGTCACTTGTAAAGTGTCTTTTATCCCATATCGATTTCCAAAAGTCGAACTATTCATTTGTCCCGCTTGGTATTCAAATCCAAGATCGCTTTGGATAATCCCTTTTCGATGCAATACCCCGCGCGAGGAATAATTCGGTTCATGGCGAACTTCAAAATTTCGAATGGTGGGGTTCTCGATATCATTTACTTGAATGGCTTGGCTTAAATCCCAAGCCCATAAATTATTCAAAACCTGCGAGGCACGCGCACTTACACCATAACTCTTAATTTTAAACGTAGCCCCTTGTTGCTGTGCACTTTTAAAAGTACCTGCTGCGGGTCTAGCTTGCTCGGGATTAGCCAGAAATTGGGCTTTCGTCAATCCCCCAGGGGTTTGGTAAGCTAAATCAACGTAATAGGTGCTCAAATCGAGATTTAAGTCATTCGCAAAGCTGTGGTGAAATTCGTAAGAAATCCATTGCTTCTTCATGGCGGATTGTGCGCGATAACCCTCTTGTTGATTAAAGGACGTGTATAATCTGTGGTTTTCAGAAGATAGGTCGACGGATGTTTTCATTCCGCCTAATGAATGGTAAACGGTTTCTGCATTCAGTACATTTCCTTTTGAACCACTTTCAAATAGTAAAACTCCTCCTGTACCTGCTCCATAAATTCCTGCTGATGGTCCTTTCGTGATAGTTAAAGAAGAGAAAAGGGCAGGTTCCAAGAGCGATATATAGGTGTTGTTTCCTGCATCAGTAAAAGGAATTTGATTCCAATATACTTTCGTGTTTCGAACGCCAAAAGGAGCCCTCAACGAGCTACCTCGTATCGCAATTCGATAACTACCGGGTGAGCGTTCTTCCATTCGGATGCCCGGCATCGAATTTAGATTCGAAACAAATTGAGTGGAACTGAAACGCTGAAGATCTGTGCTACGAACAAAAGCGTCTGGGGTGTTTACTGCAGATCGTTTTTGCTCAAAAACATAGACTTTCACTTCGTCTAAAACTTTCGTAGAATCAGTTTGGGCTAAAACTGGAAAACAAAAAAGGAGGAGCAATAATTTCTTCATCTTAGAAGAAATAGGTAAACAAAGTCGATGGAATGATGACTTGTGAAGCAGGTATGGGTTTTGATTTAGGATTTGATACCGCACCTAAATTGAGAATCTCTAGGTTAAATCCAAAACCAAATTTACCTCTATTAAAATCCACTTTTACTTTATAATTGAGGTTGTTGTCTGAAATTAATGACTCATAAGGAACCCCGATGTAGCGCCCGTACAAAGTGACATCTCGGTACAAAGGTTCGAAAACTTTTGCTTGAATGAATATGTTCGTTTTCCCTGGAACGAGATAGCCGATTCCTGCACTTATTCCGTGAAGCGAATATTTTTCTTCTTCAATGTATTGTGATCGAGCCGAAGTAATTTTTCGTCCGATCGATTTGCTGTAGATGCTTAAACTAGGAATCCATCTTGCCTGATGTAAAGAAGGAGAGGTATTCCATTGTAAACCGATCTCGGCTTCTCCACCTCGGAAAGCTGAATTTAGTTCTTCTGCGGAAGAGAGTGGTTGGTTACCACTAGTCATTGGAGGTTCAATAAACTGGTAGGTGCTTCGATCAATTGGACTGCTCATGATGTTCCCCAAGGTTTTCATCGCGATGAAAGTTCGGTGATTTTTATCGGGGTTTTGGAATGAAATTTCAGCGGCTAAATCCACCGTTATTTGATTTTCATACCAAGAGAAATGTGAAGCTCCAATGCTCGAATTGAATCGAAATTTTTGGCCAAAACCAAAGAATGTAATCGCGAGAAATAAAAGAGTTATGCGAAATCTCATAGCAACAAATATAGCAGATTTACCAATACTTCCCCTGTTTTTTCAAAGCAAAAATCAGTCCTCTGGTAATGATGAGTAGGTGGTTGATTAAATTAGGGAAAAAACCAAAATGTGATTTCAACACTTGGTATCTTTCTTCCCAGGATCTCTTCAGATTTTGCACAGACGCACCACCCATCAAATAATGGCAGATAGGTGCGGCGGATTTTAACGTGAATTGACTTTTTTTCAATACCTGAATTTCCCAATCGATATCAGAGCTCAGGCGATAGTGTAGGTCAAAAAGAGGGGATATGCTGCGTTTGGCAATGAAAGCCTGATGACAAACAACCATCCCATATCGGAAATGACGCCAACCCAACTGCTCTGGCAAACGATGCGGTGTCACTTCACTGCGCAGGCCTAATGGCTGGCCCTCATTATTGACGAAAACGGCTTCTCCAAAGAGTACATCGGGTTTCTTGGATAACTCTTCCAAAAGGTTTTTCAAGGTCGTAGACGACGCAAACGTATCTCCTGCGTTTAAAAATAGGATATAATCACCTTTAGCTATTTGCATTCCTTTGTTCATCGCGTCGTAAATCCCTTTGTCTTTTTCAGAAATGACCTGATTAATCTGCGCTTTATTTGCTTCGATGATTTCTAACGTTCGGTCCTTTGATGCCCCATCCACCACGATATACTCGATTTCCTGTGCACAACCTTGTTCGAATACACTTTTAAACGTGCGTTCGATATAGGCCTCTGCCTGGTAGGTTATGGTGATAATACTAAGCTTGGGCATAATAGTCGAGGTGTTGCTGGGCAACGATGCTTTGGTCGTATAATTGTAGGGCGCGTTCTCTGGATTTTGATCCCGCTTCTATGTTGTTTAAACTCCACTGAATTCCTTTTGCCAAATCTTTAGGGTCAAATGCCTGGGCCACATAGCCAGTCACTTGATGTTCAATCATCTCCGGAATACCTCCTACTTCAAACCCAACGCAGGCCGTTCCGCAGGCCATCGCCTCCATAATGGTATTAGGCAGGTTTTCTTCCAAAGAAGGCGTGACAAACACATCTGCCGCTGCATAAATATCGCGCATTCTGGCTGGGTCTGAGATCTGCCCAAAATTATGTGCTTTCAAAGGTAATTCCTCCGTCATCTCTCCACCCACGATGAGTAATTCTGTCGTGCTGGCATCTAAAAAATGGAGGGCTTCTTTCAACAAATGAAACCCTTTAGTCGGGGCATTTACCCGCATGGCGACAAATAGCACATAGTTCTTGGCAGGATCTAATCCCAAGCTAGATGCTTTAGGCGAAAAGAATTCCGTATTAATCGCGTTTGGAATGGTTTTAATGGCGTGGCCTCCCAAAATGCTACTTTGTTTCGCCCTATTTCCAAGCCAATCGCTGCACGTGATGATATGCAGGTTTTTTGAAGCAAAACCTGTTTTCTTCGCCTCCCACATGCGGTGTGAAAGGTCGCTTGGATTCGGATTTTTCACGAATTTGCAGTCCCCACAGCTCTGTTGAAAATTTTCGCAAGAACCACTATGATGACAACCACCTGTAAAGGCCCACATGTCGTGCAATGTCCAGAAAACAGGTTTGTTCAATCGAGTCAAGGACGCGATATCGCTCACAGATAAAAAGCCAAAATTCACCCAATGCAAATGCACAATATCTGCCTCCTGAATCAGCGGATGTTTCGAAATATCACTTCCGAAAACACCTGGGTTAAATAAGAATCGAATCGATTTATCTTTCTCGAAACGCAGAAAAAACAAGCGTTCTGCGATGAATTTCAACCAAGAAATGAGTCCATTACCCACTTTTACGGAGTCAGAAGTACTCGCCTTTTCTCTGACCAAGTAGTCCACTCGATGTCCTACTTTTTCCAAAGCTACCTTTAATCTGCCCGCGGCAATTCCGGCCCC
>JAGWUO010000053.1 GCA_028868395.1 Cytophagales bacterium
CTCCAGAACGCACGAAGAAGCACATCGCCTCACCTTTAAAAAATTCTGCCTGCAAACGTATCAATATGTTTTTGCGCTGGATGGTCAGAAAAGATGAAGCAGGAGTTGATTTTGGGCTTTGGAACACCATTAAGCCTGCGCAATTAGTTTGCCCTTTGGACGTGCATGCTATGCGAACAGCTGCACAACTGGGACTTATAAAAGAAGAGAAGGCGAATTGGAAAACGGCTTTGGCCCTAACTGAAACGCTTAGAGAACTAGATCCTAGCGATCCTGTCAAATATGATTTTGCCCTCTATGGAATGGGTATCGAAGAAAAAACGTTATGGAAATAAAAAACCCAACAACTGGCGATTGCCTCGTTTTAGACACACAGACGGGAGCGAGCTTAATTGAATTACACTTATCTGGAATTTCTCTAATTGACCTTCCGGGAAGCTC
Source organism: Cytophagales bacterium (assembly GCA_028868395.1). The sequence continues at coordinate 442 of JAGWUO010000053.1, forward strand.
TACCCAACCATTAGCCAGCAATCCTTACCACCCTAGCGCCTTATTAACTCCCTGGGTGAATCGAGTTCGTAATGGAAACTATTCCTTCAAAGGTAAAAATTACCAATTACCCATCAACGAACCCGCTTTAGGCAACGCCATCCATGGATTACTCGCAAGAGCGCCATTTACCCTCATACAACAATCTGACTCCTCTGTTACCTTAGAACACGCTTACAAAGGAGAAGAACCTAATTACCCATTTCCATTTACTTTTCGGTTTTGCTACACCTTAACCGATGAAGGCGCATTAGAAATAACTTTCGAAGCCCAAAACACAGGAACAAATCCGATGCCCTTCGCCTGCGGTTGGCATCCTTATTTCAGTTTCCCTAATACAACGGCGGCTGATTTAACGATTAAATTTCATCCTATTAGCCGCTTTTTATCGGACTCGCAGATGATCCCTTTGAAGGAGGAAAACCTACAAGGTCAGACCGAATTTATTTTTAGCCAAGAAAAAGTGGATCATGTCTTTCGACTGGTGCCCCTAGAGAAGCATCTAACGGAATTTATTGACCATAAACACAACCGTTCTCTCATTTTAGAACAATCCTCCGTTCAGTTTCCTTTCCTAGTTGTCTTTCAACCTGAGGGTTATAACTCCGTCGCGATAGAGCCAATGACCGCAAATACAGATGCCTTCAACACGGGTGATGGATTAATTGAATTAGCTCCTCAAGAGGTCTTTTCAGGGCAGATCCGTTTATCTATTGGAAAATAAACCATTCATTCAGGTTTTTTGTACCTTTGTCACATGAAGTATTATTTGCTTTTCATCTTGTTGTTTTCAACTGCTTTAGAGCCTGCATTCGCAGAATCTAGAGCTGATTCAACGGCAAACAAATGGAAGCAAGTCATGACTTCTGGCATCAACTTAAATCAATCAAGTTTCAGCGATAATTGGAAAGGTGGGGGTACGAATACCCTAGCGATTGGCTGGTATCTAAATCATACCGCAAATGTCTCCAATGAATCCTGGCGTCTTAATTCAGATCTTACTTTACAAGTGGGATTTCTCCAAAATAGAACCCAAAGTCTCCGGAAAAACATCGACCGTATCGCCTATGAATTTAAAGCGGGTTACCGAATAAGCCCTAAATGGGACTTTTACGGTTCAACGAACTTTCAGTCACAATTTTTTAATGGATATGAATATGGCAAGAAAAATAAAGCAGGTATTCCTGTAGACTCCTTGGTTTCGAGCATATTTGCACCTGCCTATTTGACTTCTTCGATGGGTTTAGAATTCCATCCTGACAAATCCTTTTACACGCGAATAGGTATTGGTAGCTTACGTCAAACATTCGTTTTTGATCAAGCGATCTCCAGAGCAGGTTTATATGGTTTAGAAAAACCAGGGGACAATATCAGAAACCAGTTTGTATTCCAATATTTAGTGAACGTGGACAAGGATGTATGGGAAAACATCAATGTAAAAGCACGTTATTCGGCCCTAATCGATTATTTCAGACTAACACTTTCTAATAGTGTTGTGCATCGTTTTGATGCAAATGTTACCATGAAGGTAAACAAATACGTGAGCACAAACTTACAAATCGTCTTGTTCAGAGATTACGATCAAGATCCGAGCTGGCAGTTCTCTCAAATCCTATCCATGGGTCTGGTTTATCGAATCGAAAAATAATTATTTCTTCCGATTTAAATACCGATCGTAAAGCATTTGGAGTATACCATCTTTTAGTCCTAAATCAGGCACTAAAATCGACTTGCAACCACCCAATTCCATCGCTGTCAAATAAATGGATGCTGCCGGTACAATCACGTCAGCCCGGTCCGTATTTAAACGTAATTTATTCACTCGATCTTCAAACGAAAAAGAACCCACATAGGCTGCCATCTCAAATAAGGCATCAAATGTCATGGATTTTTCTTCCGCTGCAGGCTTCGATAAATTAAATAATTTGGCAATATTACCACCTGTACCAATTGCCTCAATATCACCTGATATCAATTCCTTTTGCTGTGATATCCAGTTCCTCATCTTCTCCCAATCACCCTCTTTTTCTGTCCCCTCTAACAAACGAACGGATCCGATTTTAAAGGATTTAGACGCTAACTTTTCTCTGTGACGGTAGATATTCAATTCCGTACTTCCTCCACCCACATCGATATGTAAGTAATTTTTCTTCGGATGTAAAGATTGAACCACCACATCATTAATCAATTCCGCTTCACGGCTACCATCAATTAGTTGGATTTTCATATCCAAAATCTTGTGAATACGCGTAATTATTTCGGCAGAATTAGATGCTTCGCGCATGGCTGATGTCGCACAAATGGCATAATCTTTCACTTCGTGCAGGTCCATCAATAATTTATAGGCATGCAAGAGTTTGAAAATCCGTACCTCTGATTCTGGAGATATAGCTCCATCACTAAAAACGTCATGTCCTAATCGAAGGGCAAAACGAACATATTCAATCCGCTTAAAACTGATCACACCATCGTTTTCTAACACACTCGATATTTGAAGACGAGCGGCATTAGAACCGATATCTATAGCTGCAAATTTCATGATTTAGCGGGTTTGTGAAGGTAAAAACCATTGCCTTGGACTTCATAGGAAATCTCTGTACCCAAGACAAATAATAATTCTCTTCGATCAATAATGACAGGTATATTTTCAATGAGGTACTCCTCATCATTCTCTGTTTTAGTATCAAAACCTAATACAAACGTACCTCCACAAGTTCCGCCGCGCATTCCCACCCGAAGAAAAGGCTCAGGAAAGGAGATTAAACGCAGATTTTCAACTGCAGATTCCGTTAAATAAACAGGAGGATCTATTAACATGTATTAACGTGGATGTGGATGTAAAATTAGCTAATTTTAGACTTGAAAGGTAAATAAAAGAGCGATGACGTATAAAATACTTTGGGCAGACGATGAAATTGATTTATTGAAACCCTATATCTTGTTTTTAGAGAGCAAAGGATATGAAGTTTATACGGTTAATTCAGGTGCTGATGCGCTTGAATTAGTAGAGACACAGAAGTTTGACATCTTATTCTTGGATGAAAATATGCCAGGAATGTCTGGTTTAGAGGTTTTGTTGCATATCAAAAAGATCAGACCTAACCTTCCGGTCATCATGATTACTAAATCGGAGGAGGAAGAATTAATGGAAGACGCCATTGGTTCTAAGATTGCCGATTACCTTATTAAGCCATTGAATCCCAATCAATTACTACTTTCAGTCAAGCGAATTTTCGATAAGAAAAGACTGGAGGAAGGGAAAACAAATATCACCTACCAGCAGGAGTTTTTAGCTTTATCAATGCAATACCAGGATCATTTGAATGCCAAAGAATGGTCCGACATCTACGAAAAGCTTGTCTATTGGGAACTCGAAATCGACACCACGGAGAACAAATCGATGGCAGAGGTTTTGAACAATCAGAAAAATGAGGCAAATGCCCATTTCAGCAAATTCATCGAGAACAATTACGAGGATTGGTTACAAAAGCCGGATGCTGACACTCCTGTTTTATCGCATCTAATGCTTCGCAAGCACGTTTTTCCGAAGATCAACGACAAGAGCCCACTCTATTTTATATTGATTGATAACTTGCGATTTGACCAGTGGAAAACCCTAGATAAATACATCCAAGAATACTTTCAATTAGAGTCGGAGAACAACTATTATTCCATCCTACCCACCACTACTGCATACGCCCGCAACTCCATTTTTGCAGGGATGATGCCGTCAGAAATCGCGAAGAATTACCCCGATAAATGGGTATATGATCTTGGGGATTCAGAAGATGAGGAGGGCTTTAATAAATACGAAGAATTTTACTTACAGGAGCAATTGAAACGTTTGAAAATCAACGCTAAAAGCTCCTATCACAAGATTGTTCACCAATACCAAGGAAAACAATTAGTCGATAATTTCAACAAATTAGCCACGAATGATTTAAATGTCATTGTATACAACTTCGTCGACATGCTATCCCATGCGCGAACTGATATGGCCATGATTAAGGAATTAGCCCCAGATGAATCAGCTTACCGCAGTTTAACGGCTAGCTGGTTCCAGCATTCTCCCCTATTTGATTTATTAAAAAAGATCGCAGATAAAAAGGGCCGTGTCATTATCACTACGGATCACGGGATGATTCGCGTACAAAATCCCATCAAAATCGTAGGTGATCGCAATACAAATACCAATTTACGCTACAAGCAAGGCAAAAATTTGAATTGGGACAATGCGAATAAGATGATGGTTTGTCGGAAGCCTGAGAATATTTTCCTTCCAAAACCCAACGTTTCTACTACCTATGTTTTCGCTAAAGAAGACAATCTATTTGCCTATCCTAATAATTACAACCAGTACGTAAACCACTATAGAAACACCTTTCAACACGGAGGCATTTCTTTAGAGGAATGTATTATTCCAGTGATTTACTATACGGGAAAATAGCATTATAGATTAGCGACAGGGTAGATTTTACCACCTTCGCATTTTAGGATTTGGCCTGGAACTTTAGCCATGGTATTGTAATCATGACTCGCCATAATGATGGCCATTCCACTTTGATTCAATTCTTTAAATAACTGCATAATTTCCAACGAAACCTCTGGATCTAAGTGGCCAGTAGGCTCATCAGCAAGCAATAAAACAGGATTATTCAGAATGGCACGTGCAATGCAAATACGTTGTTGTTCTCCACCTGAAAGACGGTGAATTCGCTTAGAAATCGCAGAACTCATTCCCACGCGGGCTAATACCTCCTCGATTTTGAATCGGATTTCGTCCTTGTTTGTATGGCCTGTCGCCTCTAAAACGAAAGACAAATTCTTCTCGACATTGCGATCTGTCAACAATTGAAAATCTTGAAAAACGAAGCCTAATTTACGTCTTAAATACGGCACCTCTGAACGCTTGATGGTATTCAATGAATAACCCGCTACCGAAGCTGTTCCAGATTGAAGACCAATTTCCGCAATGATGCTGCGGAAAAAAGTACTCTTCCCACTACCCGTTTTACCAATCAAATAATAAAAATCCCCCTCATTAATCGTTAAATTAATGTCCTCTAGTGTGTTAACACCTTCTTGTGAAATACTTACTTGTTCAAAAGATAAAACAGACATAAAAATCGCCTAGGTTAATTAAGAATTTGCTTTTGCGTGATCTGCTAAGAATTGCGCTAAACCATTATCCGTTAATGGGTGCTTTAACAAAGCAAGCATGGCAGATAAAGGACCTGTCATCACATCAGCTGCAGCTTCTGCACATTTAATAATGTGCATAGGGTGACGAACAGAGGCCGCTAAGATTTGTGTATCAAATTCGTAGTTATCGTAGATCAACCGAATTTGTTCGATCAATTCAATACCGTCGAAAGAGATATCATCTAAACGTCCGATGAAAGGGGAAACGTAGGTTGCACCTGCTTTGGCAGCTAACAAAGCTTGTCCAGCAGAGAATACTAGTGTACAATTGGTTTTAATTCCTCTTTCTGAAAAATATTTCAAGGCCTTGATACCGTCCTTGATCATTGGAATCTTAACTACGATTTTATCGTCCAGCTCCGCTAATTCTTCACCTTCGCGAATCATACCTTCATAATCAGTGGCAATTACTTCAGCAGACACATCTCCGTCTACAATATCACAAATCGCTTTGTAATGACGTAATACATTGTCTTTTCCGGTGATTCCTTCTTTAGCCATTAAGGAAGGGTTTGTTGTAACACCATCCAAAACACCTAAATCTTGTGCTTCTTTAATTTGCGCTAGGTTCGCTGTATCGATAAAAAATTTCATAGGTCAGATTTTTATAACAAAAAAATGGCAAATTCACCGCTACGACCGACCTACCCTTGCTTCGATCAAGACCTGGGGGATTCAGCGGGAGCTGGTAATTTGCCATGACAAAGATGGCAAAAAAGCAGCTTTTTTCAAAATAAATATCGTTTTTTTGGAATAGCCCCTTAACTTTAAATGATGAAAAAATTGATTCTATTGATAAGCCTTTGCATTGCCTGGGCTTGTTCCACTTCTGGAGAGGCTTGGTTAGACGAGGCGAAAGCACGTCTTAAGAAAGGAGAAACAGTTTCTGCCAAAGAAGCCCTCCAAAAAGCCATCGAAAAGAACCCTGGTTTAGCCGAAGCCTATAACCTACAAGGGGTCATTCTATTTCAAGAAAAAAATTACCCGGAAGCTGAAGCAGCTTATCGCAAGGCTATTGAATTAAAACCTTCACTATATACGGCTCAATTGAATTTAGGAGCCGTTTTGATGGAACAGGGAGTTTGGGATAAAGCTTTAGCCCCTACCGATAAAGCCATCGCAGCGCAACCGGATTCCAGTGCGGGATATCTCCAAAGAGGAATTATTCAGGCAGCCCTAGCGCAGCCAACCAAAGCTAAAATTGATTTTACTCAGGCCATTAAATTGGCTCCTAAAGACATCAATGCCTATTATAATCGAGGAAATATTCTGTTCCAAGAGGAAAATTTTGCCGGAGCTATCGGTGATTTTGCAAAATCGGCAGAAATAAATCCGAATTTTGGAAAAGCCTATTATGCCCTGGGCCTTAGCTATATCAAGTCAAAACAAAACGATAAAGCGTGCTTGGCGTTTCAGCAAGCTCAAAAACTGAATTATCCCGGAGCTGCGGAAGCCGTTAAAAACCTTTGTAATTAATATGAGAAACGTACAATTCATTTTGGGAGGTTTTTTTAGCCTCGTTTTTTTACTGTTCACGTATTGGCAATTCAACGATCCTGATCCCATTTTATGGGTTCCCGTTTATGCTACGGCCGTTTATACCGCTTTACAAGCGATGCGTGGCAAAACGAATCCAGAACTTCTAATCGTATTATTTTGCTTATCTGTATTTGCCGGTTTGCAAT
>JAGWUO010000054.1 GCA_028868395.1 Cytophagales bacterium
CAGTCTTCCGTTCAACGGTACGAAAACATGTTGAATCAGCAAGAAAACGCGTTTTTCGATGCAGAAACCTTAGAACAAATCGCAGAACACTACTTTGTGCAGTCGCGTTTTGATCAGGCATTAGAGGCCGTCAATCTAGGCCTTAGTCATTATACTTATTCCCTCGAACTAATTACCTTAAAGGCGCAGATCCTAGGTGAAATGCAGCGGCCAGAAGAGGCCATGGAATTAATTGAAAATTCCATCCTTTTATTCCCCAATGATATCGAATTAACCCTTGTAAAAGGCTATTTATTAAGCCAAATGGGGCAACACGAAGAATCTATCCAACTCTTTTTAGCTTCGTTAGAACGAACAGAGGAAAAAGACGAAGTCTATTTTAGAATTGGATTGAGTTACCAAGCCTGGGGTAAACCCCGCGAGGCGGTGGATATGCTTAAGAAATGTTTAGAGTTGAATTCTGAGAATGAAAATGCCTTAGTGGAACTGGCTAACTGTTTGGATGAAATAGGAAAAATCGAGGAGAGTATTCCCTATTATAAGCAGTTCATCGATGCGGATCCTTTTTCATTTACGGCTTGGTATAATTTAGGCATTGCCTATTCGAAGCTGAAGCAATTTGAGAAGGCCATTGATGCCTATGAATATTCGCTTGCCATTGAACCTACATTTGGGTCTTCCCTATTTAATTTAGGGAATACTTACATGAACATTCAGGAGTATGCGAAGGCGGAGGAATCGTATCAACTTTGCTTGAAATACGATGACCCTAATCCAGAATTATATTGCTGTTTAGGGGCTAGCATTGAACGCCAACGTCGATTTGATGAGGCTCTTACTTATTACAAAGAGGCCATTAAGGTGGATCCGCTTTGGGATGAGGGTTATTATGGTCTAGCCGTTTGTTTAACAGAAATGGACAAGTGGTTCGAGGCCTTACATTTTCTAAAGAAAGCGCTTAAACTAAACGATACAAATCCCTTGTATTGGACGGGATTAGCAGATGTTGAAGCCTATTTAGGCAATCCAGTCTCCTCAGATGAGGCTTATGCCAAATCCGTTGACCTAGACTCCTTCTTTGCTCCTACCTGGGTGAAATGGGCGCAATTGCACTACGATTTAAATGACTTCGAAAAGTGTGCGGAGATTATGCTTTCCGCCATTGATGAACTTCCTGAAGAAGCGGACCTTTATTACCGCGCTGCTATCTTTTTAATTAAAGCAGGGCAATTTAAAGAGGCCTTTCATTTCTTGGAATCTGGTCTTTTATTGGACTATGATAAACACGAAATAATTTTCGAATATTTTCCAAACATGGAAACACAAAAGGCGATTTATAAGTTAATTCAACAGTACAAGAAATAATTCTTGCCGTTCATCATTTTATCAGTATCACGCAGTCAATTAATTTTTAATTTTCTATTCTAAAAACAAAATACCCCTATGAAGAAAATTATTCTATCGGGTTTATTGCTTTGTCTTTTGCAACCGGCAATAGCACAACCTAAACCCACTCCATCAACACAAAAGGCATCCGCTAGCCTTCCCATTCCTGAAAAGGTTACTGAAGCGGAAGGAATTACGGAATATAAATTAGCGAATGGATTACGCGTTCTTTTATTCCCAGATCCATCTAAACAAACAGTAACGGTTAATATCACCTATTTAGTGGGATCTCGCCACGAGGGCTATGGTGAAACAGGAATGTCCCACCTATTAGAGCACATGGTGTTTAAGGGTACGAAAGAAAAACACAAAGAAGTAGCTAAAGAAATCTCAGATCACGGAGCGCAATTCAATGGAACGACTTGGTTAGATCGTACAAACTACTTTGAGACTTTTGCTGCTACGGATGAAAACTTAGACTGGGCCTTAGATATGGAAGCTGATCGTATGATCAATTCACGCATCTCTAAAAGCGAGTTAGAGACTGAAATGACAGTAGTTCGTAACGAATTTGAACGTGGCGAAAACGATCCTGGTAGTGTTTTAATGGAGCGCATCGTTTCTACCGCTTTTTTATGGCATAACTATGGTAACTCTACGATCGGTGCTCGTTCTGACATCGAAAAAGTACCTATTGAAAACTTACAGGCTTACTACCGCAAATATTACCAACCAGACAATGCGGTATTATTAGTAGCTGGGAAGTTCGATCCGATCAAAACTTTAAAGTTAGTTAACGAGAAATTTGGCGTTATACCACGTCCAGAGCGTGTATTAACGCCTACATTCACCGCTGAGCCTACGCAAGATGGCGAGCGTGATGTAACACTTCGTCGGGTGGGTGATGTTCAAGTAGTGGGTATGGCTTACCATATTCCATCCGGTTTACACCCAGACTATGTTGCGGTAGACGTAATGACTGATTTACTAACTGATGCTCCTTCCGGACGCTTGTACAAAGCATTAATTGATACCAAGAAAGCAAGCAGCCAGTTCGGAATGACTTTCCAATTAAAAGAACCTGGTTTGGTTTATTTTGGAGCCGAAGTATTAAAAGAAAAATCGGTGGATTCTGTTCGTCAGATTATGATTAACACGATTGAAAATTTTGCCAAAACTCCTCCAACGAAGGAAGAGGTCGATCGTATTAAAACAAAAGGAATCAAGAATATTGAATTATTGTTAAATAATGCACAACGTGTAGGTGTAGGAATTTCTGAATACATCGCTCAAGGCGATTGGCGTTTATTGTTCCATACACGTAATCAATTAGAGAAAATCACGCCAGCTGATATTCAACGTGTAGCGGCTGCTTATTTCAAATCTGCTAACAGAACATCAGGTACTTTCTACCCTACAGAAAAACCTGAACGCGCTGAGATTCCAGAAGCTAAGGACGTAGCAACTGTCTTAAAAGACTTCAAACCTAAAGCTGCAGTAAGCCAAGGGGAGGCTTTTGATCCGTCACCAGCAAACATCGATGCTCGCACGAAGACTGATAAAATTGGTGGAGTTCAGTTAGCCTTGTTATCAAAGAAAACAAGAGGTAATTCAGTATATGCTCGTATGACTTTACGTTTTGGTGATGAAAAATCATTAATGGGAACTGCTACTGCAGCTGATTTAGCGGCAGATATGTTAACAAAAGGAACGGCGAAACATACGCGTCAACAATTCCAAGATGAATTAGACAAATTAAAAGCACGTGTAAGTATTTCTGGAGGTGCTACTCAAGCAAATGTTTCAATCGAGACAACACGTGATAATTTGATCCCTGCAATGAAATTAGTAGCTGAAGCCTTGAAGCAACCCGTATTCCCAGCAGATGAATTCGAAAAATTAAAGCAAGAGAATTTAACGGCTATTGAAGGGCAAAAAAGTGAGCCTCAAGCGAAAGGTTCAGAAGCTTTAAGTCAATTAAGAACAGGTCATTACGACAAGAAAGACGTTCGTTACCAACCAACGATGGCGGAACAAACAGCGAACTACAGTGCAGCTAAACTGGAAGAATCCGTTAATTTCTATAAGAACTTCTACGGTGCTTCTAACGCTACATTCTCTGCTGTTGGTGATTTTGATGAGAAGGAATTGAAAGATTTAATCACAGCTGAATTTGCGAATTGGAAATCTCCTAAGCCTTACAAGCGTGTGGCAGATGTATTCAAAGAAACAGGTGGAAAGGCGATTTCGATTGAAACTCCAGATAAAGCAAATGCTTTCTTCTTAGCTTACCAACCATTGAAAATCTCTGATAGCGATCCGAATTACGCTGCTTTAGAATTATCTAACTATATGTTAGGTGGTGGAAGCGGATTAAGTTCTCGTTTAATGAATCGTATTCGCCAAAAAGATGGTTTATCGTATGGTGTAGGTTCTCAATTCGTTGCGAGTCCTTTGGACCAAAGCGGTGCATTCATCGGCTATGCGATCTACGCACCAGAGAACTTAGCAAAGCTTGAGTCTGCTTTCAAAGAGGAAATCGAAAAAGTATTGAAAGAAGGTTTCACTCAGAAAGAAATCGATGAAGCGAAAAAATCTTGGTTACAATCACGTCAAGTGACACGTTCTCAAGACAATGCTTTAGTGGGTAGCTTGAACAGCAACTTGTTCTTAGGCCGTAATATGAAATGGTCTGAAGAATTAGAAAACAAGATCAAGAGCTTAACTCCTGCCCAAATTCAAGAGGCAACTCAGAAATCAATCGACTTGTTGAAGATGTCCTTCATCAAAGCAGGTGATTATGAAGGTGCCGCTAAGAAAATGGCTGAGAAAGCAAAAAATAGCAGTTCAGAATCAGGAGCGATGGGCGGTGCACCTAAGCAATAATCCTTCCTGAAAGGGCATAAAAAAAGGGAGCTCCTGATGGATGCTCCCTTTTTTATTGAATTACTATTAGCAAAACTCCTCAAACACACCTTCCAAATGTCCAGCGATCATATCTGCTGAACGACCTTCAATGTGGTGACGTTCTACGAAATGAACTAACTCGCCATCTTTAAACAATGCAATCGATGGAGATGATGGAGGATAAGGTAGCGTATATTCACGTGCTTTTTGAACCGCTTCTGGATCTACACCAGCAAAAACCGTCACTAATTGATTAGGTTTCTTCGCAGAAGAAGCGACCGCGTGTTTTACACCGGGACGTGCTGTAGAAGCTGAACATCCACAAACTGAGTTAAAAAATACTAAAGTCGTACCTGGCTTAGCCATCACTTCTTCCACTTCTGAAGCTAACTTCAATTCTTGGAAACCTCCGGCAACGATATCCATCCGCATAGGATGTACTAAATGTTCTGGATACATATTTTCTATTTTTATATTTAAGACGTTAACACAATTACATAAAACCAAGTTCCAATTTGGCCACTTCTGACATCATATCCTGCTCGTATGGAGGATCAAATGTTAATTCTACAGAGACTTCTGCAATACCCTCAATCTCTCGAACCGCTTTCTCAATATCCACCGGAATGCTTTCCGCTGATGGACATGATGGCGAAGTGAGAGTCATCAAGATATACACATTATTGACCGGAAAAATCTTTATTTCATAGATCAATCCTAGCTCATACACATCTACTGGAATTTCTGGGTCATAGACGGTTTTAATCGCCTTGACAACCTTTTCCTTTAATTCTACCTCGTTCATTTGACTTGAATTTTCCATTCTAAATAATCGCTTAAGAGAAGGCCAGCGCATAATGTTGCATTTGTTTAACCATCGAAACTAATCCGTTTGATCTGGTTTGGGCCAAATGTTGGCTCATTCCAATTTGCTCGATAAAATACAAGTCCGCAGCCAAAATCTCTGCCGGTGTATGATTCGATAATACCCGAATCAACATTGAGATCATTCCTTTGACGATAATGGCCTCTGAATCTGCTTGAAAAACAACTAAATCACCTTGCTTTTCGGCGTGTAACCAAACGCGGCTTTGGCAGCCCTTAATCACATTTTCCTCCGTTTTATAGGCATCAGACATTGGCGCTAATTTCTTGCCTAGGTCAATTAAATACTCATATTTATCTGCCCAGTCTTCAAAAAGACCAAACTCTTCAATTAATTCCTCTTGTATTTCGTTAATTGACTGTCCCATTACCCTAACATCTGTAAAGTTTTCTCTAAACAAAGCACAAAACGATCGATTTCCTCGAACGTATTATAAAACGCAAAAGAGGCACGACAGGTTCCCACTAGCTCATAGCGCTGCATCAAAGGTTGCGCACAGTGATGACCCGTCCGAATTGCAATGCCAAATTTATCTAATAAAACGCCTATATCTTGCGGGTGAACGCCATCGATCACGAATGAAATAACCGCAATTTTAGAAGGTGCCGTTCCCACGATACGTAATCCTGGAATGGCTTGCAACTTCTGAGTTGCATAGGCTAATAGCGCCTCTTCTTGCGCGGCTAATGACTCCGCAGGAATAGCTTGAACATAATCCAAAGCAGCTCCAAAGGCAATCACATCCGCGATATTAGGCGTACCTGCCTCAAATTTATAGGGTAATTCGTTGTAAGTAGTTCCCGCAAAACTGACCTCTTTAATCATCTCCCCTCCTCCTTGGTATGGTGGCATCGACTCTAGTAAATCGCGCTTCCCATACAATACTCCCACGCCCGTAGGCCCAAAAAGTTTATGTGCCGAAAACACAAAGAAATCCATATCTAGCGCTTGAACATCTACAGCTATATGGGCCACAGATTGCGCGCCATCAATTAACACTTTCGCCCCTACTTCATGAGCTAACGAAATAATCTCAGCAACAGGATTAATCGTCCCAATCGCATTCGAGACATGATTAACGGCGACTAATTTTACTTTAGGGTTTAACAATGCTTTATAAGCTTCGATATCCAAAACACCCGCATCACTCACAGGAATCACCTTAATTTCTGCCCCTTTTTCCTCCGCAATCATCTGCCAAGGCACGATGTTCGAGTGATGTTCTAGGTTAGAAACGATGATTTGATCTCCTTTTCCCACGTTTGCCCGCCCAAAAGTTTGGGCTACTAAATTAATACCTGCAGTCGTACCCGAAGTGAAAATAATTTGATCGGTAGACGGAGCATTCAAAAAAGCGGCTAACTTCTTTCTCGTTAACTCATAAGCCGATGTCGCGCGTTCCGCCAAGGTATGAATACCCCGGTGAATGTTCGCGTTATCTTGCTCATAGTAAGCAGCAAGAGCCTCGATTACTGCCTTTGGCTTTTGCGTAGTCGCCGCATTATCAAAATAAATCAAAGGAGCCTTGTTCACCTGCTGATGTAAGACAGGGAAATCAGCTCTGATTTGATCTATATTTAATTTATCCGCCATGATTAAATCGCTAAGGAAGTCTGGATTTTAGAAATAATTTTATCTGTCAAACGCAATTTCGTCTCCTCGTGTTCTACTCGGTCGATTACTTCCTGAACGAAAGCTAATAACAATATAGTGCGCGCATTCGCTAGAGAAATACCTCTCGAACGTAAATAGAACAAGGCTTCTTCATTCAATTGACCCGTCGTAGTTCCGTGGGAACATTTCACGTCATCTGCCCAAATCTCTAATTGTGGCTTCGTATTCATCGTTGCCCGAGTGGAGGCAAGGACGTTTTTGCAACTTTGGAAAGCATTGGTCTTTTGCGCGTCTGGACGTACAAAAATCTTACCATTAAACACGCCCGTTGCGTTTCCTAACAAAACTCCTTTGTATAATTCGTTGGATTCTGAATTCGGCTTGCGGTGATCGACCACCGTATGAGAATCCATTAATTGATCTTCTCCTGGCACGTAAAGACCATTCAGATTTGAAACTACATTTTCCCCATCGCTGTAGAAATGTAAGTTATTACGCAAATAGGCTGCATTCAGTGAGAACGTAAA
>JAGWUO010000055.1 GCA_028868395.1 Cytophagales bacterium
CTTTCCAAATTAATCGCAGGATCAGAAGGGACATTGGCGGTAGTACATGCCATGAAATTAAACTTATTGGATCTACCAGAACCAGAAGTGGCTCTTGTTTGTATTCATTGCCATAGCCTTCAAGAAGCATTACAGGTAAATATTGAGGCACTAAATCATCCGATCCTTGCCTCTGAATTAGTAGATGATTACATCCTATCGTTCACTGAGGGTCATCCTAATTTCGAAAAAGACCGCGATTTTATAGAAGGAAAACCGGCTGCCATTTTAATGGTGGAATTTCGATCAACTAATCGAGCAACTTTAGAAAATCACGTTTCTCAACTTATTGATCAATTAAAGTCAAATAAACTTGGTTATGCCTACCCTACCTTATTGGGTCAGGATATTGCCAAAGGTTGGGATATTCGAAAAGCCGGCCTAGGACTAATCAGAAACCTCGAAGGAGATACCCAACCCGTCAATTTGATTGAAGACTGTGCAGTTGATCCTATTGATTTACCGGCTTATGTGGCAGAAATACAGGAACTACTCGCAAAGTATGATACGAATGCAGCCTACTATGCACATGCCGGTGCAGGCGAATTGCATATTGAGCCTTTCATCAACTTAAAGAGCCCTGAGGGTGTTTCCATATTTCGTCAATTATTGGCCGAAACGGTGGAGATACTGAAGAAATACAAAGGATCCTTAAGTGGTGAACACGGTGATGGGCGTTTGCGTGGCGAATTCATCCCAGAATTAATGGGAAAAGAAATATATGGCCTTTTCAAAGAGATTAAGCACGTATTTGATCCTCAAAATTTGTTTAATCCAGGTAAAATTACGGATAGTCCACCGATGGACACGGCCTTCCGTTTTACCGATAAAAAAGCAGCTGAGCCAACCTATTTCTTTGATTATGGGGTTTGGAGAAATCCGTTAGGTCTCGCTGAAAAATGCTCTGGTTCTGGAGATTGCAAGAAAACAGCTTTAAGTGGCGGTACCATGTGCCCCAGTTATATGGCTACTTTGCAAGAAAAAGATTCTACCCGAGCAAGAGCTAATATGCTCCGTCAACTCTTAAGTTCACCTAAAGAGGAAACGTTCAGTAACCCCGATTTGCATGAAATTTTAGACTTATGTTTGTCCTGTAAAGGTTGCCAAACGGAATGCCCTTCTGGCGTGGACATGGGGAAATTAAAGGCTGAAACGCTACAACAGTCTTATTTAAAAAATGGAGTACCCTTACGAACTAAACTCATCGGGCACTTCCCTACTTTGCAACGTTTCGCCAGCTATATAGCTCCTTTGTACAATTTTATCATTGAATTCCCGCTCACATCTAGCCTTGTGAAATTAGCCATGGGCTTCTCCATCGAGCGAAGTCTGCCTACCGTTCAATTCACCAGCTTAGAAAAATGGTTTGAGCGTTATGCAAAGAAAAACCCACAAGAGAACTACGAGAAGGGATTTGTCTATCTCCTAGCAGATGAATTCACGAATCACAATGAGGTTCCTTTAGGCCAAAAGACCGTTAAATTATTAAATCAATTAGGCTACGGGGTTCAAATTCCGAAAGGAATTATCACTGGTAGAAGTTTTATTTCCAAAGGAATGTTAATTGAGGCTAAAGCGTTAGCCAATGCTAATGTAGACCAATTAGCAGATCTCATTTCGATTGACCGACCTTTGATTGGAATTGAACCAAGCGCCCTATTAACCTTCAGAGATGAAATCCCTTCTCTTGTTGATGCTGATAAACGCGAAAAAGCGGAACAATTAAAACCGAATTGCCTTTTAATCGACGAATTCATTGCACGCGAATTCAAAGCAGGAAGAATAACTTCAGATTCTTTCCACGGCAAACAGCAAAAAATCCTCTTACACGGTCATTGCCACCAAAAATCCATCGCCGGATTAAGCGCTACGCGCATCGCCTTAACGATCCCTTCCCAATATGAAGTGGAATTATTACCGACAGGCTGTTGCGGAATGGCGGGATCTTTTGGCTATGAGAAAAAACACTATAAAATCTCTCAGCAAATAGCGAACCTAGTCCTTTTCCCTCGTCTATTGAATAAACCCATTAAAAGCATCATTGCCAGCAACGGTACCTCCTGTAGACACCAAATCAAAGATGGTATCGAACAAACAGGTTTCCACACGGCAGAAATTTTATTTAACGCACTCAAATGATCCAATACAACATATCGCTCTTTATCGAGCCCAGCATTACAGAGACAGCATTAAAAGCCTTGAAAACGGTAATTATGCCTGAAATCGAGAAGCAAGCCTTTATCGATCAAATTCATTTATTTGAAATCAGTTCTCACCAAGAACCTGATTCAAATGGCTACTCGCTTCAATGCTGGCTACCAGAATTTGAAGAAGAACAAAAAGACTTTATTGAAGGAATTGTGTCTGGTTTTTTCCAAAAGGAATTCGCGAATCAGTATGTGTATTTTCCGAGTCAGTTGAAGAGAGTGTAGAGAATAGATAATAGAGAATAGAGAATTTACCATTCATACTATCTATACTCTATAATCTATAATCTCCTTAATTACCCCATTCAATCGGAGTTTGACCACTTCCCACTAAGTACTCATTAATTTTTGAAAAAGGTTTCGTCCCAAAAAATCCACCTCTATTCGCCGCTAAAGGCGATGGATGAGCCGCTTCAATGATAAAATGGCGCTGAGAATCGATCAACTTTGAAAGCTTTTGGGCATATGCACCCCAGAAAACAAAAACAACGTTTTGTTTCTCGTCATTTAAAATGCTGATAACTTCTTGAGTAAATTCCTCCCAGCCCTGTTTCGAATGAGAATTGGCTTCTCCGGATCGAACTGTTAAAACAGCATTCAAAAGTAAAACCCCTTGATCCGCCCAAGATCGTAAATCTCCATTCATTCGAAATATCTTTAAGTCTTCATAAAGTTCTTTGTAGATATTACGAAGTGAGGGTGGCAAAGGGAATGAAGGAGGAACAGAAAAGGATAAACCTTGCGCTTGTCCTAGTCCGTGGTAGGGATCTTGACCAATGATCACAACTTTAGTTTGTGTAAAACTACACCGTTGGAAAGCGGTAAAAATCTGATCTAACGGTGGAAATATGTCATAAGAGATATACTCCTTCTCTAGAAATAAACCTAAGTTCTGAAAATAAGCGGCAGAAAAAGTGGAATTCAATACTGTTTTCCAATCATTATTCAAAGTTTCGGCTAATTTTACACCAAGATTATTCATTATTCCAATTTACAGGATGACAGAAGCATATTCAAACGGATTCTTAGTTTCAGTAGATACGACTCATCTACCTGAATTTGAACTAAATCCGCCTTACAAGCATTTTTTCTCCTACCAAATTACGATCAAAAACTTAAGTAATCAACCTGGTCAACTAGTCAGTCGTTTTTGGGAGATTGTGGATGGCATTGGTTCTAAAGAAACCGTTAATGGATTAGGCGTTGTGGGCCAACAACCTATTATTGAACCCGGTAATTCTTTTACCTATACATCAGGATGCCCTTTAATCTCTTCGATCGGTAAAATGAGTGGACATTATGTATTTCTAAATTTAGAAAATCAAGCGACCTTTAAAGTGGACATTCCGGCCTTCGAACTTATTCCTGCCTATCACTTAAATTAATGAATCGTTTACAATTCTATTTTAAGGCACAAACGGCACACGGATTACATTCTCCATCTATCTATTCCTTGTATTGTGAATTGCTAAATCCCTTTTTAAAAGAGCAAATAAGCTATTCCCAATTAAAAGAAGCCTTGGTACATCGTTATCCGGATTGTCGCATTATGGAAATACAATCCTATATAGATATTGCCAAAATCCCTCAAAATACAGTCATACTATTTGAAAAACCACACAATCAAGAGGAAATTTGGAATGAATTACATTCTCATCCCGAGGTGATTCAGACCGTCGATTTATTTGACCTCGGCCTACTCTTTTTAAAACCCATTTGCCCTAAACAGCATTTCTATTTACGCAAAATGGCCTAAAAAAGGGGCTCAATTTGAGCCCCTTTTGATTATTTGTCTGCTTTCGCAATATCGACATTCACTCGCTTTCCCTTGATTTGGGCGCCGCTCATTTTGTCTAATACTACATTTGCATATTCTTTCGGTACATCCACAAAGGTGTGTTTGTTCTCGATTTGAATTTGACCCAATACGTTTCCTGGAATACCTGATTCTCCGGCAAAAGCTCCCACGATGTTCGATGGAGAGATTTTTTCGTTAAATCCAATGTTCACTACTAGACGTACCATATTTTCGTCTGATTTGTAAGGCTTACCATCACGATCCACACGAGGACCACGAGGAGCTGAGTTACGATCTCCGCCTCTTTCGAAACGACCACCGCGGTCTCCGCCACGATCTCCACCTCTTTCGAAACGACCCGCGCCACGACGTCCTCCATCACGGTCTCCACCCCAACGATCTCCGCCGCCACCTCTTTCGAAGCGACCACCACCGCGTTCATCGCGACCGTACTTACGTGAGCTGCGTTCCATTTCGCCTTCGAGATTTTCATCACCGAATTCGTTTTTCACGACACCCATGTTCATTTTTACTAAAGCAGCGACTACTTGTTCTACCGAGAATCCTGCATGTTGCAAGTTTGGCAAAGCATCATCAAATAATTCTAACCCACCTTCAGCAATCGTCGCAGCTACACGATCAATAAACATACCTTTCTTCACTCCCACTACGTCAGAGAAAGTAGGAATTACACCTTTATCGATCTTCACTTTCGTATAGTTCATAATTTCACGCAAACGATTACGTTCAGAACCAACTACTAATGTAAATGCCTTACCAGACTTACCAGCACGACCTGTACGACCGATACGGTGTACGTAATATTCTTCATCTAATGGAATATCGTAATTAATGACGGCATCCACATTATCTACGTCCAAACCACGTGCCGCCACATCCGTCGCCACTAAGAAACTCACATTTCCACCGCGGAAACGATTCATCACTTGGGTACGTTGAGATTGACGCAAGTCACCGTGAAGACCTTCTGCCGCGTAACCACGCAACATCAATTCTTCCACCACTTCGTCTACACGTTTCTTTTGATTACAGAAAATCAATACCAATTTCAAGGAATAGAAGTCGATCAAACGAGTCGTTACTTCCATTTTCGCACGTCCTTTTACATCATAGTATAATTGCTCGATGTTTACGTTCGTGATCTCGTTCTTAACCACTTTCACTAACTTAGGGTTAGTCAAATAACGGTTTGTCAAAGCCATAATAGGCTTAGACATGGTTGCAGAGAACAAGACTGTTTGACGCTCATTCGGAATTTCTTCCAAAATGCTTTCGATATCCTCCCGGAAACCCATATCTAACATCTCATCTGCCTCATCTAACACGATCATCGATGCTTGATTTAATTTCAAGGCACGACGCTCGATTAAATCGATGACACGACCTGGTGTTCCCACCACAATGTTAGCCCCTGCTTTTAAGGACTTAATTTGACGATCGATGGAATCTCCACCATACACAGTTGTCACCCAAACCCCTTTAGTGTACTTAGACAACTTCTTCATTTCCTCAGAAACTTGAACTGCTAATTCACGCGTAGGACATAAGATGATTGCTTGAACATACTTCTCAAAAGGAACAATATGCTCAATCATCGGAATACCAAACGCGGCTGTTTTACCAGTACCTGTTTGTGCTTGACCGATGACATCACGACCTTCCATAACGAAAGGAATTGCTTCTGATTGGATGGGAGAAGCAAACTCAAAGCCCATTTCTTTTACTGCTTCTTGGATTCCTTCCGACAATGGAAGCGAATCGAAGCGAATTTTTTCACTCATTTGATATATTTAATTACGATGCCCGAACACATCCGTAATTTAACTCCTGCCGATAGCCTTTGAAAAAAGGGAAAAAGAGAGTTCCTGCGGATGTATTTAATAAACAAAGCACAAAAGTACCGCTTATTAAATTAGTATGCAATAAAATTGTACTATTTTAATGTAGAACGCTTCTTAAAGCTGAAAATGATTTGATTATTCGAGGAATTAGGTAATGTTGCGACTGAAATTCGCTTTTGATTTAATCCCTCTCCTACTAGCCTATTTTTTAATACATAAGCATGCTCTTTAGCCACAATTGCGCCTTTTTCAGACGCAACCTGTACCTGCACATCCACCTCTTTAAATTTATTCATACCCGAGGCAATCTGCTTAAATAAATAGGTTTTAGGAGAGGTCAGCAATTCCGTTTTATCACTAAAATCTAGTTCAGTACACGTGAGTTCTAATGGTGTAACCACTGTTGAATCGGTTACATACGCATGGAAAGCCACCACTATTGACTCTTTAGGCACCTGAAATGGTTTTCCTTCCGGCCACGTTAATGAAACTAAAGAATCATTAGAGGCTTTCGCTGAATCAACCACCGCCTTTGTTAGGCTATCATTTAATTTTGTTAAACTATCAATGGGGATAATTTGATCCGTCTCCTCTTTATCAACCACCTCCTCAGAACTGCCATTTCGCAAGACTAAAAATAACCCCACAGACAAAAGAATTATTCCGCCTAATACCCCGGCTATTAACTTATAATTTCGTGCAGGTCGATCATCAGCCGCTACAAATGGTTCATCAAAGACAAACGTATCTCCTTTCAATACATCTTTTAAAACTAAGATATCGACTAAAGCTACCTGGATTTTAGTAGGGGCTAACGTGTAGAAATCACTAGTAGCAGGTAAATAATATTCGCCAAAAGACTTGTAATCGCGAAGCGCGTCATAATCAAACTCCTTCAATCGATAACCATACAAAGCATAACTCAAAGTTAAACCTTTGATGATGGTCGAACTTTTTGCCCCTAATTGACCTCCTAACAAAGTCGCAATGGCACTTTTCTTGTCAGGCAGCAAGATGCCCATCATGCCTTCCCCAAAACGGTACATCGCCTCATAATCAGGCATTCCCTTGCCAGAACTCAATAATTTAGCCACGTCCTCTTGAGGGGCAGATTTGGCTAACATAAAATTATAAAGCGCGTTAAATCGAATACGATTCCTAAATAACTTCAACACACTCCCTAAAACAACCGCTTCGAAGGCTGGTATCAATTCCATCACCTTCTCCTGCTTCTCAGTACAAAGATCCGCAAGACGCTTCGCAAAAAATGCTTTTTCTTCGGGAGTAATTAATGTAAATACCTGGCTCATATGGATTATTTCTAGCACAAAATTACCTTATTTTTTTTATTTG
>JAGWUO010000056.1 GCA_028868395.1 Cytophagales bacterium
TATTTCCAAAGGTTTGTTAAGGCCGCTGGGAATAAGATAGATGCGATCAAAATCGCCGTTAAAAATCCGTAAGAGTAGATTTCAAGGGAAGTCAACTCCTGCCACAAATTCGATTTTTCTGCCGATTTTTTGAAATACAATTGGAACGGAATTTTCAAATAATAAAAGAGTGAGATGGCTGTCACTACAATGGCAACAAGGAGTAAAACCAGCAGACCGATAGAAGTCGTCATTTCATAATTTGACCACAATAAACTGAAGTAGGTCATTTTCGCAAGGAAGGTTCCGGCAGGAGGTAATCCCACTAAAGCAATCAGTCCTGTTAATAAGAAAAAGGCAGGCAAGGGTTTCTCTACACCTAGCCCAGCAAAAGACTTCACTTCGTTTGCCTCGACCTCGTCGATCAGGTAAAAAACCAATAGACTGGCGATGCTGTACAAGAAGCCATAAAATAGAATGGCATCTAATGCCTGAATCGGTTGAAAGAACCAAGCTATCGCTAAAAAACCACCATGCGCAATACTAGAATAGGCGAGGAGTCGCTTGGTATTGTTTTGGCCCAGCGCTCCTAAATTACCGACTAACAAAGTTAGGACAGCTAAAATGGCTAATTCATTGACAAAAGAAACAGGTAATGCTGGTAACAAGCGAACGCCCACAAAGGCTATCGCAATCTTAGGCGCGGTCGAAATCCAAGTCATCCAAGCAGCCGGCAATTGTTCCATCACGTCTGGATTCCAGGGATGAAAGGGCGCCCAAGACATTTTAAATAACAATCCGACAGCAAAAAGTCCTAAGGCGAAACCGCGCAAATAGGGGTCTGCTACCGAAATTCCTCTGGAGAAATCTACGCTTGTATAGTCTAGCGTTCCCGTTAAACCATAGAGCAAAGAAATTCCATAAATGAACAAGGCAGAGGATCCTAATCCGAATAAAACATAGGGTAAACTTGCTCGAGAGGATTCTTTACGAAGACTTACTAACACATAAGTTCCCATCGACATAAACTCAATTGACAAGAATAAACTCAGGGAATTTGAGCTCAAACTGCTCAATAAGGCACCTAATAAAATGGAAAGGAAACCGGTCAACTCTTCGAAGGTGAGGGATTTTTTGTGGATTTGGTTCATCAAAATGAGTAAAAATCCGATTCCTAAAATCAAGGTGTTGATGGCATTCGACCCTACATTTGCTTCAAACAAACCGGAGGCAAAGGAGCCGGTTGATCCTAATTCATTTCGTTGAAAGCTGAGTGATAAGGCTAATAAAAGGGGTATTTGACAAGTGAAATAGCGCCACGATGTGCTAAATTTCTCCGTTTTGCCATGTAAAAATAATTCAATCAACAGACTAAATAAGATCGTACCCGCTACGATCAATTCAGGGATCGCTAGGTGTAATCCGGCCGTGATGGACTGGATTCTTTCTGCAAGCTGATTGATATTTGCGAACGACGACATGGCTAAAATTACAGTTTTTGGCTTAAATAATGAGCGGTTGGGTTATTTTTCAGGCCTTTCATTTCTTCAGGGGTACCTTGGAAGGTTATATAGCCCCCATTTTCCCCACCCTCGGGTCCTAAATCAATGATGTGGTCGGCACATTTGATCACTTCCATGTTATGCTCGATGATGACCACCGAATCCCCTTGTTCCACTAAATCGTTCATCGCTTTTAACAGCTTTTTGATGTCGTGGAAATGAAGACCTGTCGTAGGTTCGTCAAAAATAAACAAGGTCTTGCCTTTGTTCGGATTTCCTTTGCCTAAGAAGCTAGCGAGTTTCACGCGCTGTGCTTCCCCGCCCGAAAGCGAGTTCGACGATTGCCCTAATTTGATATAGCCCAAACCTACTTGGAAGAGCGGGTCGATTTTATCAGCGATCCGAGGTTGTTTATCGCGGAAGAACTCCACGGCTTCTTCGACGGTTAAATCGAGGATTTCAGAAATATTTTTATCCTGGAATTTAACGTCCAAAATTTCTTGCTTAAATCGGGAACCCCCACAGGATTCGCAAGGCAGTTTAATGTCTGCCATGAATTGCATTTCGATGGTGATTTCCCCCTCGCCCTGGCATACTTCGCAGCGTCCGCCTTCCACGTTGAACGAGAAGTGAGCGGGTTTGTAGCCACGCGCTTTTGCCACGGGTAATTCCGAATACAAGGCTCTGATCGCATCGTAGGCCTTGATATAGGTCACGGGATTCGAGCGAGACGATTTACCGATCGGCTGTTGGTCGACCATTTCGATGCTCGCAATCTTGTTTGTGCTTCCTTTAATTTCGCGGAATCGCCCCGTTTCTTCAGTGCCTTGTTGCAATAAACGAAGCATCGCCGGGTACAAAATTTTGCGGATCAACGTTGATTTTCCGGACCCGCTGACACCCGTTACTACCGTCATGATGCCTAAAGGAATCGCGACGTCTACGTTTTTTAAATTATTTTCAGATGCACCCGTGATTTCGATGTGGGCCAAAGGCTTACGTCTGAAATAAGGCACCTCGATGCGATCTTGACCACTGAGAAAACGTAGGGTATGGCTGTCAGTACTTTTGTCTGCCAAAGCTTCCGTCAAATTTCCTTGAAAAATCAAATTTCCTCCATGTCGACCCGCTTCTGGACCAATATCGATGATTTGGTCCGCTGCACGCATCACCTCTTCCTCATGTTCCACAACGATGACCGTGTTTCCCATCTCTTTCAACATCAGCAAGACCGAAATCAATCGTTCGGTATCCCTTGGATGTAAACCGATGCTCGGTTCATCTAAAATATACATGGAACCCACTAAAGCACTGCCCAGGGAAGTCGCTAATTTAATGCGTTGAAATTCGCCGCCGGATAAGGTCGAGCTGAGGCGATTTAAGGTCAAATAACCTAAGCCTACACGATCCATGTATTCCAAGCGGTTGTTAATCTCAATCAAAATTCGTCTAGAAACCTGCTGGTCGTGTTCGTTTAGCTCCAGTTTTTCAAAGAAGGCTTTTGTTTTCGATAAGGGCCAAAGCACCAAATCGACTAAGGATGTTCCGGCAATCTTCACATAACCCGCATCCATCCGCAAACGCGAGCCTTGGCATTCCGGGCAATTTGTTTTCCCGCGGTAACGCGAAAGCATCACGCGGTATTGGATTTTATAGGTCTCTTTCTCTAGGTGATCAAAAAACTGTGTCAGTCCAGCAAAATACTTATTCCCTGTCCACAATACTTTCTTCTCCGCGGCAGTTAAGTCCTTGTAGGGGCGGTGAATAGGAAAATCAAATTGAACCCCATTACGCAGCAATGGACTTAACCATTCACTCATTCGCTCACTTCGCCAAGGGGCGATGGCTCCTTCATAGATGGATAAATCGTGATCAGGAAAAACCAAATCAGGATCTAAACCCAGGACTTTTCCGTATCCTTCGCAATTTCGGCATGCGCCATAGGGATTATTAAAGGAGAACAAGTTTAAACTCGGCTCCTCAAATACCATTCCATCTAGTTCGAATTTATTCGAGAAGACATCCCGCTTGCGACCTTCTATTTCAATCCAACAAACGCCTTCTCCTTCGAAATAGGCTGTTTGCACGGAATCACCTACGCGGAATTGCGTTTCTTCATCGTCTTTTTTTGAGACCAAACGGTCAATCAAAATCGCGATTTCCGCGGGTTTTTTCGCGAGCTTTTGTAAATGAGCTGGATCTTCCACTAATTCCTCCAAAGCAATAATCTCTTCTTGGAATTTTAGACGGGAATAACCTTTCTGAATCAGTAACTGACATTCGTTTTCTAGGCTTCTGTCTTCGTGGTGAACGAGCGGAGCGAGAATGAGGACTTTCTTGCCATCGTTTTGGGCAATGAAGTCCACAATATGGGAAACCGAATCTTTACGCACTTCTTTTCCAGAAACCGGAGAAATAGTGCGTCCGATGCGGGCAAATAATAATTTTAAATAATCGTAAATTTCTGTCGTGGTTCCCACAGTGGATCGTGGGTTCTTCGTATTCACCTTTTGTTCAATCGCAATTGCCGGCGAAACGCCTTTGATATAATCCACCGCGGGCTTTTCCATTCTCCCTAGGAATTGACGGGCGTAGCTGTTGAGGCTTTCTACGTACATTCTTTGGCCTTCAGCAAATAAGGTATCAAAGGCTAAAGAAGACTTCCCTGATCCCGATAAACCCGTGATGACAACGAGTTCATTTCGTGGAATCGCTACATCCACTCCCTTCAAATTGTGCACGCGCGCACCTTTAATGATGATGTGCGTTTTCGGATCACAATTTTCAATATTATGCTTAGCCTGTGGGGAGTTCATTTTACAAAAATATCCTTTAATTTTGGTAATCAATTTAAGCCAAATGAAAAAACTACTTTTATTCTTTTCACTCTTGACTTTTGTCGGAGTTTCTGAGGTATTTGCACAAGAACCGGTGGTTATAAAAGAGGAGGGAGCAGAGGGAGATCTGGACGTGGAAAAAGACGTACGTGATTTGCCCTTTCGCCAACGCTTGAATTTTGGGGGTGGCATCAGCGGGTTGAGTTTTGGAAATCCCACGAGTATTGGGGTTTCACCTATGGTGGGTTATTCGCTGACGAATAATGCGATTGTAGGTTTTGGATTAACCTATCAATACTATTCGGCGAATTATGGTTCCTTAGGGACTTATTCAAGCAATTTGTTAGGGGAGAAGATATTCGTTCGCCAACATGTCCCTGCCTTGAGTCAAATAATTGGTCAAGGATACCTAACCGGTCAGGTAGAGAATTATTCTAATTTGTCCAATAACACGGGGATTTCGTACTCAAATCCCGTCTTAGTAGGTGTGGGAATTGGGTCTAGAATAGGGCTTAATTTCAACGTCATGTATGACCTAAATTATACTTCAGGTCGCTCACCGTATGGCTCAGCGTTGGTTGTCCAAATTGGCGGATTTTTCTTTTAAAATTTAAAACAATTTTAGCCCTTTATCAGTCTTGTATATCAGGTAGAATTTCTTAATTTCGAGTTCAATTAAATTTATATGTCAACGATAGCAGTAGAACCCTTATTGGTTGAGGATCCCAACCGTTTTGTGCTTTTTCCGATTAAGCACGATGATATTTGGCAATTTTATAAGAAGGCGGAAGCGTCTTTCTGGACAGCAGAAGAAATCGATTTATCGCAAGATATTGCTGACTGGAAAAAGATGAACGATGGCGAGCGCCACTTCGTTTCACACGTTTTGGCATTCTTCGCTGCATCAGATGGTATCGTGAATGAAAACTTAGCGAATAACTTCTTAAAAGAAGTACAATATGCCGAGGCTAAGTGTTTCTACGGTTTCCAAATCATGATGGAAAACATTCACTCAGAAACCTATTCTCTGTTAATCGATACCTATATCAATGATCCGAAAGAAAAAGACCATTTATTGCGTGCCATTGAGACCATCGATTGCGTAAAGAAAAAGGCGGATTGGGCGTTGAAATGGATCGAGTCAGATAATTTCGTTGAACGTCTAATTTCGTTCGCAGCAGTAGAAGGTATTTTCTTCTCTGGTTCATTCTGCTCTATTTTCTGGTTAAAGAAACGTGGTTTAATGCCAGGTCTTTCGTTCTCGAATGAATTGATCTCGCGTGACGAAGGTTTACACTGTGATTTCGCTTGTTTATTATATGCAGATCACATCAAAAATAAATTATCGCAAGAGCGTATCTACGAAATCATTCTAGATGCTGTAGAGATCGAAAAAGAATTCGTAACGGTGGCATTACCCGTATCACTAATTGGTATGAATGCAGAAATGATGTGTCAATACATTGATTTCGTAGCTGACCGCTTATTAGTTTCTTTAGGATGTAAGAAGCATTACAATGCGACAAATCCATTCGACTTTATGGAGATGATCTCTTTACAAGGAAAAACAAACTTCTTCGAGAAGCGTGTGGCGGAATACCAAAAATCAGGCGTAATGTCTGACAAGGATTCGATGTCATTCTCATTAGATGAAGACTTTTAGTCCTCTGACATTTTAAGAAAAAGCCTCGATGAAAATCGGGGCTTTTTTTATGGCCAACGCTCAAGGATCATGGGCAATACCAAACCGATGGTGATACCTGAAATGACTTGGATATAAGCCGTTTGCTTCCATTTAAACACGTGAAGGGAAAGGATGGAGGAGGCCAGTAGGAAGGCAACTACGACTAATTGCCCTATTTCTAGTCCTATATTAAAGGCCAGGAGTGGAGTAAAAATCGAACTTTCTGCACCTAACAAGCTTTGCAAATAATTCGAGAAGCCTAGGCCGTGGATTAGTCCAAAGAAGGCGACCACACCATACTTATACCGTTGCTCAGTTTGAATCAGGTTGCTGATTGCGGCCACTAAAATGGTGCAAGGAATCAAGAATTCTACCCAAGCGATATTTACTTGAATGATTTGAAGGGTCGCTAAAGCTAAGGTAATCGAATGCCCCAGCGTAAAAGCCGTTACCAGCCAAAGCAATTTTTTATAATCTGTCACCACATAAACGCAAGTCAATGAGAGGATAAACAAAAGATGGTCTAATGCGGCCCAATTCAGGATATGTCCGAGACCTAAAGAAAAGTAGACAGAAAAATTGCTCACGCTTCGTTGTTTATTGGTCAAAAATAGGGATATTCAAAGAGAAAATAGTAGACCTATTCTATGAAATTTGATTACATCATTGTGGGAGCGGGTACAGCGGGCTGCGTTTTAGCACACCGTTTATCGGAGAATCCCCTCAACCAGGTGCTTTTGATTGAAGCAGGGGGTGATTTTCGAGATCCCCGTATTTCGATGCCATCGGCCTATTCCTTGTTGAATCACACCTATTTGAACTGGAATTTTTATACAGAACCACAGCCACATTTAGGAGGTCGTCGCATCTACCAACCTCGAGGTAAAACCGTGGGCGGAAGTTCTGCTATTAATTGTATGGCCTATATCCGCGGCAATAAAGCGGATTACGATCAATGGGCTGCCTGGGGTTGTGACGGTTGGTCCTACCAGGATGTGTTGCCTTATTTCAAGAAGTCAGAAGATAACGAAGATTTTCAAAACGAATACCACGGAAGCGGTGGCTTACACCGCGTGGCGAAGAATCGACATTTAACGATTTTTGGTGATGCCTTTATTGAAGGCTGTGCCTCGGTAGGTATCCCTGCGAATCCGGATTTTAATGGGGCGAAACAGGTGGGAGCCGGTTTATTTCAGTTCAACATACAGGATGGGGAAAGAGCTTCTGGGGC
>JAGWUO010000057.1 GCA_028868395.1 Cytophagales bacterium
AAAATTTCTTAAACCCTATGTCATTAAATAAGTATTCACGGACATTAACTCAGGAAGTATCTAATCCCGCTGCAAAAGCGATGCTCTATGGTATCGGCTTGACATCAGAGGATATGAACAAAGCCCAAATCGGTATTGCAAGTACTGGTTATGAAGGAAATACCTGCAATATGCACTTGAATGGCTTGTCTGTACACGTTAAGAAAGGGATTCAAGAGAACGGAATGGTCGGTTTGATCTTCCACACGATCGGGGTTTCAGACGGAATGACGAATGGAAATGACGGGATGAGCTATTCGTTGCCATCACGTGATATCATCGCAGATTCTATCGAAAACGTGGTAGGAGCACAATGGTACGATGGCGTTATTGCTGTGGTAGGTTGTGATAAGAATATGCCAGGCGCCATGATGGCAATGGCGCGTTTGAATCGCCCTGGGATGCTGGTTTACGGCGGAACGATCCGAAGCGGTTCTTACAAAGGAGAAAAATTAGACATCGTTTCGGCATTCGAAGCTTTGGGAAAAAAATATGCAGGAACCATCTCTGACGAGGATTATGAAGGCGTTATTCGCAATTCGATCCCAGGAGCCGGTGCTTGCGGTGGTATGTACACAGCGAACACGATGGCTTCTTCGATGGAAGCAATGGGCTTAGTGCTACCTAATTCATCGACGTATCCGGCGACACACGAAGGCAAAAAAGCGGAGTGTTTAGCGATAGGCGCGGCGATGAAAGTGTTATTAGAGAAAAACATTTGCACACGTGACATCATGACGCGCAAAGCATTCGAAAATGCAATGACCGTGGTGATGGCTTTAGGAGGTTCTACGAACGCGGTGCTTCACTATTTAGCGATTGCACACGCGGCTGGAATTACGTTTACTTTGAAAGATATCCAAGATATTTCGGATCGTACGCCATTAATCGCAGACTTGAAACCAAGTGGTAAATACTACATGGAAGACGTGTTAGCGATCGGTGGAATGCCAGCGATTTTGAAATACTTATTAAGTGTTGGATTGTTACACGGAGAGTGTTTAACTGTTACAGGTAAGACGATGGCGGAGAACCTTGCGGAGGCTCCTGACTTGAATTTTGAAACGCAAAAAATCATTTTCCCTATCACACAACCATTGAAACCTTCAGGTCACTTGCAGATCTTGTACGGTAATTTAGCTCCAGGCGGTGCTGTGGCAAAGATTACAGGAAAAGAAGGCGAGCGTTTTGAGGGTATTGCCAAAGTCTGTGAGCGCGAAGAAGAAGTGATTGAATACATCTCGAAAGGTGAAATTAAAGCCGGTCACGTCATCGTGATTCGTAATGAAGGACCTAAAGGCGGCCCTGGAATGCCTGAAATGCTAAAACCTACTTCCGCTGTTATTGGTGCTGGTTTGGGAAACTCGGTGGCGATGATCACAGACGGTCGTTTCTCTGGAGGAACACACGGTTTTGTGGTGGGTCACGTGACGCCAGAGGCGCAAGAAGGCGGTCCGATTGGCCTGGTAAAAGACGGTGATAAAATCACGATTGATGCGGTGAACAATACCTTAGTATTGCACGTATCGGACGAAGAATTAGCAGAACGCAAGAAAAATTGGAAGCCTATTGAGTCTCCATTTAAGCAAGGCGTTCTTCGTAAATATATTAAAAACGTATCCTCTGCTAGTCAGGGATGTGTGACGGATTTATAAGAAAATAATTTTTTTATCTATCCAGAAGGCTTAAATTGGGCTTTCTATTACATTGAGACAGAATTTTTGAAAATTGTTAACCATGGGACAAACCCAAACTCAAACCGAAGCAGCTAATCAACCCGACCAAAAGAAATTTTTGTCCGGCGCTCAAGCTATCATGCAATCATTGGTAGAGCAGGGTGTGGACACGATTTTTGGTTACCCAGGTGGTGCCATTATGCCTACCTATGATGCGCTTTATGATTACCAAGATCGCCTAAAACATATTTTAGTTCGTCACGAACAAGGTGCAGGGCATGCCGCTCAAGGCTATGCCCGAATGCTAAATAAGGCGGGAGTTTGCATGGTTACCTCAGGTCCTGGCGCTACTAACTTAATTACTCCCATCGCGGATGCGATGCTTGATTCAACGCCACTTGTTTGTATTGTGGGTCAAGTGAAAGGAAATTTATTAGGAACCGATGCATTCCAAGAATGCGATTTGATCGGTATTTCCATGCCTGTGACGAAGTGGAATTACCAAGTTGTAGATGCGAATGAGATCCCAGAGATTATGGCGAAAGCTTTCTACATCGCAGAAACAGGTCGTCCAGGTCCGGTTTTAATTGATATCACCCGTACAGCTCAAACAGATTTGATGACTGTGCCATTTGAATATAAGCCTTGCACTTCTATCATTTCTTACAAGCCTCGCGTTGTTCCCAAGCCAGAACACGTTGAAGCTGCAGCGAAATTGATCAACGGAGCTAAGAAACCGTATATTCTAGCTGGTCATGGGGTATTAATCGCGGGAGCGGAGAAAGAATTAAATGATTTCGTGGATAAAACGGGCATTCCGGTGGCGACCACCTTATTAGGGATGTCAGCGATGGACGCAGATCACCCGCTTTATGTGGGCTGGCCAGGTATGCACGGAAATTATGGTGCGAACGTATTAACGAACTCATGCGACGTTTTGATCGCGATCGGGATGCGTTTTGATGACCGAATCACAGGAGATTTAGCGACTTATGCAAAACAAGCGAAAGTCGTACATATTGAAATCGACCCGAGTGAAGTAGACAAAAATGTGAAGGCAGATGCTCCAGTGGTAGGTGATGCGAAAGCGGCACTTCAGGCATTGTTGCCTTTAGTGAACAAGGCGGACCATAGTGCTTGGAGAGCTGAATTCAAGAAATACGACGACGAGGAGTACGAGAAAATCACGAAGAAAGATTTGTTCCATGAAGGGGATAAAATCAAAATGGGTGAAGCAGTCAATCTCTTGTCAACTAAAACGAAAGGAGAGGCCGTAGTCGTGACAGACGTAGGGCAACACCAAATGATAACGAATCGCTATTACCGATTCAAAAAGCGTAATTCTATCGTCACTTCGGGTGGCGCTGGAACGATGGGCTTTGCCTTACCGGCGGCTTTTGGAGCGAAAGTAGCCGTTCCACAGCGCGAGGTAGTGGCGGTTATTGGTGATGGTGGTTTCCAAATGACTTTGCAAGAACTAGGCACGATCGCTCAAAGCGGCTTACCGGTGAAAATTATCATCTTGAATAATAACTTCTTAGGCATGGTGCGCCAATGGCAGCAGTTGTTCTTTGATAATCGTTATTCATTCGTAGAATTGCAGAATCCTGATTTCATTACGATTGCGAAAGGTTTTGGCATTGCGGGCCATACCGTTTCCGAACGAGCAGAATTAAGCGATTCATTAGATACTTTATTGAATTCAGATAAGCCTTATCTGTTAGAAATCGTTTGTGAAAAAGAGGAAAATGTATTCCCCATGGTACCTGCAGGTGGCTGTGTAACCAGTGTGAGGCTAGAATAATTATGTTAACGAATTACACTATTTCTGTTTTTACTACCAATACGGTCGGTTTATTAAATCGCATCACGATTATTTTCACGCGTCGTCGGGTAAATATCGAGAGTTTAACGGTTTCTGAGACAGAGCGTAGAGGCGTATCTCGTTTTACGATTGTGATTAAGCATGAAAATCGAGAATTCGTTGAGAAATTAGTTCGCCAAATCCGTAAAGTAACCGACGTTCTCGCGGTGTTTGGATACCTAGATGACGAAATCGTTTTCAACGAGATCGCCTTATTTAAGATTGCCACACCGCTAGGAGGAACTCCGGTGGATGTGAAAACGATTAATTTAGATTGGAATGCGAAGATTGTGCACTTTGGCCTAGATTATGTAGTGGTAGAAAAAAATGGCTCAGAAGAAGAAATTCAAGAGTTTTATGCCTATTTGAAAAAATGGGAAATTTTAGAGTATGTTAAGTCAGGTCGTGTTGCCGTAGGTAAAACGGAGAAAGGCTTAGTAGAGTTTTTGCCGGAAGAAGGCAATTGGGAAATCGTATAATCGAACAAAGAATATAAATTAAATAACAAAAAAATGGCAAAGATTAATTTCGGTGGAGTTGTTGAAGACATCGTAACAAGAGAAGAGTTTCCATTAGAGAAAGCTAGACAAGTATTAGCAGATCAAACGATTGCAGTAATCGGATATGGAGTTCAAGGTCCAGGACAAGCGTTAAACATGAAAGACAATGGTCTGAATGTAATCGTAGGTCAACGTAAAGGAAAAACCTATGACAAAGCTGTCGCTGACGGTTGGGTTCCAGGTGTAACTTTATTTGAAATCGAAGAAGCTTTGGAAAAAGGAACGATCATTTGTTACTTACTTTCTGATGCGGCTCAAATCGAGTTATGGCCTACAGTGAAGAAATATTTGACGGCTGGAAAGTCTCTTTATTTCTCTCATGGTTTTGGTATTACGTACAAAGAGAAAACAGGAATCGTTCCTCCAGCAGATGTGGACGTATTCTTAGCTGCACCTAAAGGTTCAGGTACTTCTTTACGTCGTTTATTCGTAGCTGGTAAAGGTTTGAACTCTTCGTTCGCTGTTTACCAAGATGCAACTGGTAAAGCACGTGAAAAATGTATCGCGATGGCGATCGGTGTAGGTTCTGGTTATTTATTCGAAACAGATTTCTACAAAGAAGTAACGTCTGACTTAACAGGTGAGCGTGGAACATTAATGGGAGCTATCCAAGGTATCTTCGCTGCACAATACGAAGTATTACGTGCGAATGGTCACTCTCCATCAGAAGCTTTCAATGAAACGGTGGAAGAATTAACGCAATCGTTAATGCCATTAGTGGCTGAAAACGGAATGGATTGGATGTATGCAAACTGTTCAACTACGGCGCAACGTGGTGCATTGGATTGGTGGAAGCCATTCCGTGATGCAACTAAGCCAGTATTTGAGAAATTATATAACTCGGTTAAAACACAAGCGGAAGCTGAGCGTTCCATTACGTTGAACTCACAACCGGATTACCGTGTGAAATTAGAAGCTGAATTACAAGAAATGCGTGATTCAGAAATGTGGAGAGCGGGAGCTGCTGTTCGTAGCTTACGTCCTGAAAACAACTAATTTTTAAGGTATTTGAAAAAGGGTAGACAAGTGATTGTCTACCCTTTTTTTGTTAATTTTGGGGCGCATGGAATTCAACAAACTAAAACAAGTTCCTAGCGTCATAGAAATAAAACAGGTAGCGGAGCAGCTAAAGGGTGTCATATCAGAGACGCCGTTAGAATTCTCGGCCTCACTTTCTGCGCGCTATGGGGCAAATATCTATTTAAAGCGCGAAGATTTGCAGGTCGTTCGCTCCTACAAAATAAGGGGTGCCTACCACAAAATTTCAAATATACCCTCGGAGTTAAGATCCAAAGGGGTGGTGGCTGCGTCTGCAGGTAACCATGCGCAAGGTGTTGCTTTGGCCTGCGCTTTACTCGGAATTCAAGCCCATATTTTCATGCCTAAATCTACTCCACTTCAAAAAGTAGAGGCGGTCCGTTTTTTCGGGAAGGAAAAGGTGCGTATTTACTTAGTGGGGGAGACTTATGATGAGGCCTTCGCGGCTTCACGTAAATTCTGCGAGACAAATGGAGCTATTTATATTCCTCCATTTGATGATTTTGACATTATTGCGGGTCAAGCTACAGTAACCTTGGAAATTATAGATACGTTGGTGCCTGACTTTCTGTTTGTGGCTATTGGAGGTGGCGGTTTAGCGGCTGGTGCTTCATTAGTTTTGCCCTCTACTACTAAATTGATAGGAGTGGAGCCTGCGGGAGCGCCATCGATGCAGCAGAGTTTGGCGGCTTCGGAAGTGGTTGTTTTGCCGGAAATTGATCGTTTTGTTGATGGTGCCTCGGTGAAGCAAGTGGGTTTAAAGACTTTTGCCATTTGTGCCAAAGGCTTAACTCGCATGTTAACCGTAACCAAGAAAGCCCTTTGCCAAACCATGCTTGATCTCTATGCGTTACGAAGTATGATCGTGGAGCCAGCCGGTGCTTTGAGTGTAGCGGGATTAGCAGAAATGGCGGAGGAAATCAAGGGAAAAACGGTCGTTTGCGTTATCTCTGGTGGGAATTTTGATCCCAAGCGCTTTCCAGAGATCAAATCTCTAGCCTCGGCTTAAAAAAGTACAAAATTTTTATATTCTGACTCAGTTTCGTATTTTAGATTAATTGCCTTTTATTATTCACTTTTTTAGATTATTGATATTTAAATAATCTTATTTGAATAAATATTAAGATTTTTAATCTGAACTTTGTTCTTTGCTCTTTGGTCTTTGCTTGTTCGTAAAATGAATTAGGTGTAATTTCACATCGAAATAAAACACTAGAAAAATGAGTAACCGCATTCAGATTTTTGATACTACCTTACGAGATGGCGAGCAAGTACCCGGTTGTCAATTAAACCGAGAAGAGAAAGTAGAAGTAGCTAAGCAACTCGAATTATTGGGTGTAGATATCATAGAAGCGGGTTTTCCTATTTCTTCTCCTGGTGATTTTGCGTCTGTTCAAGCTATTTGCGATGCAGTGACTGAGCCTACGGTTTGCGCCTTAACGCGTGCCAAAAAAGAAGATATTGACGCTGCCGTTGCTGCCTTGAAAACAGCACGTAAGCCTCGTATTCACACTGGAATTGGTTCTTCAGATGTGCATATCAAGCATAAATTTAATTCGACTCGCGAAGAAATTATCGAGCGTGGTGTTTGGGCGGTGAAGTATGCCAAATCTTTTGTAGAAGATGTCGAGTTCTTCGCTGAAGATGCGGGTCGGGCTGACTTAGCTTTTTTGGCACAATTAACTCGTGAAGTAATCAAGGCCGGAGCAACCGTTGTCAATTTACCAGATACAACCGGATATTTATTGCCGCACGTCATGCACGAGCGCATTAAATATTTATACGAAAACGTCGATAATATCCATCAGGCGACTATTTCGATGCATAATCACAACGATTTAGGATTAGCCACGGCGAACACCATTGCAGGAATTCAAGCTGGTGCCCGTCAAGTTGAAGTAACGATAAACGGTATTGGAGAGCGTGCTGGAAATACTTCTTTGGAAGAAGTAGCCATGATTTTAAACGTGCATAAAGACTTAGGTTTTACAACGGGCATTAAGCCTAAATATCTTTACCCTACGAGTACGTTAGTTTCCAACTTAATGGG